>NZ_CAXTBY010000005.1:0-105256 GCF_964242245.1 uncultured Methylobacterium sp.
TGCTGCTGGCGCGTGATCGGAGCCCGGGCCTGCGCTTCGAGGGCAGCACGATCCATCCGCCCGAGCCCGCGCTCTGGGGCTGATACGGTTTTCCGATCGATCGGTCCGGTCCAGCGCCTTCCCTCCCCCCTCTGCGGGGGAGGGTGGCCCTCGCGTCAGCGAGGGTCGGGTGAGGGGAGTGCCGCATCTGGAGAGGTCGCTCCTCCCCTCACCCCACCCGCTTCGCAGGCCACCCTCTCCCGCAGGGGGGAGAGGGAAGCGCGTGGCAGCGAAACCCCCGAGGCGATCGACCGGAGATCGTATGAGGCGTGGCGCATGGTGTCGGCCGCGAACGCGCGTCGATCAAACCTGCTCCGAAACGCTCGACGCGCGCGCCTCGATCAGCACCGAATCGAGCCAGAAGCTTCCGTCCGGCTCGATGCCGAAATGGCCTATGACCGCGTCGGGCGCGCCCAGTTGGAGCGAGCGGATCGCGGCGACGTGGGCCTCCGGGGTGCGCATCCGCGCGATCCACGTCGAGAACTCCATGCGCAGCCGGAAGCGGTCGACGCGCTCGACGGCGAAGCCCGCCCCCGCCAGCATCGCGCACCACGCGGGCACGGAATAGTCGCGCACGTGGGAGGGGTCGCGCAGCAGCTCCACCGCCTGGAGGTGCGTGTCGAGGAGCGATTCCTCCGGCGCGACGATGTCGGCAAACAGCGCCGGCGCGCCGGGCCTGACCACGCGGCGCGCCTCGGCGAGACCCGCGCGCACGTCGCGCCAGTGATGGGCGCTGAACCGGGTGAGCACCGCGTCGAAGGCGGCGTCCGGGAACGGCAGCGCCTCGGCCGCGCCCGCCTGCGTCTCGATGTTGGAAAGGCCGCGCCGGGCGGCCTCGCTCGCCACCGCCGCGAGCATCTCGGGAGAGAGGTCGCAGGCCGTGACCGTCGCGACAGCGGGCGCGACGGCGAAGGCGACGTGGCCGCCGCCGCAGCCGAGGTCGAGCGCGCGGGCGCCCGGCACCGCCCGCATCCGCGCGGCCATCCGGTCGAGGTCGGCGCCCGCCGCGTGGACCGTGCTGGCGACGTAGGCCGCGGCCTGCGGCCCGAACTGGCCGGCGACGTGGGCCTCGTGGCTGCGGGGCGCGCTCATGCCATCCTCCTTCAGGGTACGGGGACCAGCGGTGCGAGGCGCGCGAGCCGCAGCGCGATGGCGAGCGCCAGCCCGTACAGGCAGCCGACGAAGGCGACGACCCCGGTCCAGCCGGCATGGGCGAAGAACCAGCCGCCGGCCGTGCCCAGCACCGACGAGCCGAGATAGTACAGGCACAGGTAGATCGAGGAGGCCTGCGCCCGGTCGCGCAGCGCCCGCCGCCCGATCCAACTGCTCGCCACGGAGTGCGCCCCGAAGAAGCCGACCGTGGTCACGACGATGCCGAGGACCACGATCCAGAGGTTCTGGGCCAGCGTCATCAGGATGCCGGCGAGCCCCGCGGTGATGGCGAGCCACAGGACCTTGCGCCGTCCGAGCCGGCTCGCGACCTCGCCGGTGAGCGCGGAACTCGCCGTGCCGAAGAGGTAGACGACGAAGATCGCGCCGATCGCGGTCTGGCTCAAGGAGAACGGCGGGTCGAGGAGCCGGAAGCCGATGTAGTTGTAGATGCAGACGAAGCCGCCCATCAGCAGGAAGGCCTCCGCGAACAGCCACGGCAGGCCGGCGTCGCGAAAATGCTGGCCGAAGGTGCCCGGCACCTCGCGCCAGCGCATCCGGTGCGCGGTGAAGCTGCGCGAGGCCGGCAACGCCTGCCAGAACGCGATCGCCGCGACGAGCGCCAGCGCGCCGATGGTGCCGAGCCCGAGCCGCCACGAGGCGTGGTCGGCGATGATGCCGGCGATCAGCCGGCCGCACATGCCGCCGACGGCGTTGCCGCCGACGAGCAGGCCCATCGACAGGCCGATGGAGCGCCCGTGCATCTCCTCGCCGAGATAGGCCATCGCCACCGCGGGCAGGCCGCTCGCCGCGAGCCCGGTGAGCGCGCGCAGCGCCAGGAAGCCGTGCCAGCTCGGCACCAGGGCCGCGACGATCGTCAGGATTGCCGAGGCGAACAGCGAGACGAGCATCACGGGCTTGCGCCCCCACACCTCGGAGAGCGGGCTGACGATCAGCAGCGCCACGGCGAGCATCGCGCAGGGCAGCGACAGGGCGAGGCTGCTCTCGGCCGGCGAGACGCCGAACTCGGCGGCGAAAACCGGCAGCAGCGGCTGCACGCCGTAGAGCACCGCGAAGGTCGAGAACCCGGCCGCCGCGAGCGCCAGCGCGGTGCGGCGGAAGGCCGGCGTCCCGGCCTCGATCAGCGATCCGCCATCATCCATGGTGTTTGCGCTCGCCCGCGGTCATGGCGACGGTGGTGGGCTGAGTGGTGCGAGGTCGTCAACTGCGGGAATTGCAAGCCCGCCAAGACGTTGGGAAATCTGCCCCAGCCCCGTCATTCCTGTGTCTGCGCAGGAGACCCCGAAATGACGGGGCTGGGACGGGCAACAGGACGCATATCGTGAAGTGGGTGAACCACGGCCTGCGCAGGTTCCTCTCCCCTTCGCGGCAGAGAGGAAGGGAACGGGCCGGTTCGAGTGTCGGCCTGCACCTTGGAGGGGCGCGGTGCTGCATCGCCTATCGCGGTGCAGCCTGCGCCTGTCCCTGCTGGATCAGCGGCGTGATCCGGCGCACCGTCACCCGCCGGTTCTCGCGCGACGGCCCTTGCGTGTTCACCTTGAGGTACTGCTCGCCGTAGCCCTGCGTCGTCAGGTTCTCCGGCGGCACCTGGAACCGCTGCGTCAAGACGGTGGCCACCGACTGCGCGCGGCGGTCGGACAGCGACAGGTTGTCGACGTCGGCGCCGACCGCGTCGGTGTAGCCCTCGATCAGGAAGACTTCCTGCGGGTTGGCGCGCACCGTCTGGTTGATCGCGGCGGCGATGGTCGCGAGGCGCGCCGCTTGGTCCGGCGTCACCGTGAAGGCGCCGGTGTCGAAGGTGATCGTGTCGATGTCGACGCTGCGCATCCGCGCGCGCAGTCGCGGGCTGTAGCGCACCTGATCCAGCGTGTAGCGCCGGTCGACCGCCACGACAGGCGGAGCCGACAGCGCCTCGTAGACCCCGCGCTCGTCGGCCGCGCCGTAATCGACCACGTAGCGCTCGCGCGGGATGCGGATGTCGGGGGGAGGTAAGTCGACCACGTCGTCGTAGACCGGGCGCGGGGCGCCGCCGTAGCCGTTGTCAATGAGCACGACTTCGCGGCCGTCGCGGAAGCGCCGCGAGCGGCGCAGCATGCGGCCGTCGTCGTCGACCACCGTCACGATCTGCTCGCCGCCGGGACGGTCGAGGGTGGTGACGGTGTCCGCGCCCCGGCGCTCGCTGCGGTAGCCGCCGCGGTCGAGGTCGCGGAACCGCTCGTTCTCGTCGTGGCGGATGTAGTAGGTGTCGCGGTCGCGCACGATGAGCCGGCCGGGCTCGCGGATGTAGGTGCGCCCGTCCTCGTTGAACTCGCGACGCTCACGGCGGACGCGGTCGTAGTCGCGCACGTCCGCGTCGTCGGGGTTGAAGCCGCCGGGCACGTAGCCCGGGCGCCCCGGGACGTTGAAGCCGCCGCGGCGGTCGTCGACGCGGCCGGTGGGTACGCCGCGCGGGTCGTAGCCAGGTTGGAGTCCGCCCGGCTGACCAAGTCCCGGTTGCGCGATGCCGGGCTTGGCCAAGCCGGGCTGGACTTGTCCGGGTCCGCCCGCGCCGGGGGGTACGGCGCCGGGTGCCTGGAACGGGCGTCCCGGCACGCCGGGGGCGACGTTCGGAGCCGCACCGGGAGCGGATGGGAGCCGGGTTCCGTCGGGCGGCGCGCCGGCTCGGCCTGGGGCGACCGGCGCGGCCTGGCTCGGATCGGCCGGCGGGACGCCGGGCTGACCGGGCGCGACCGGCGCCGCACGCGGATTGCCGGGTCGGCCGTTCGAGGCCGCGCCCGGAGGCTCGGCCGCATCCGGGCGCTGGACCGGGCGGCCCGGCACCCCCGGCCGCGCGTTCGGGGCGACCGCGCCGGGTTGTGCGGGTGCCACGGACGGGGCCGCGCCCTCGACCCCGTCCGGGCTCGGCCGCGCCTCAGGCCGCTCGACGGGGCGCCCGGGCACGCCGGGAGCGGCGTTCGGGGCCGTTCGCTGCCGGGTTCCGGGCTGCTCGGGGGCCGCGGCGGGCGGCGGCGGCGTAGGCTTGCCCTCGGAGGCAGGCCGGGCCGGCGCAGATGGGCGCGGCGGCGCCTCGGCGGCGGGCTGCTTGCGGGCCGGCTCGGGTGCCTCACGCCGCTCCGGTGCTTCGCGGCGCTCGGGTGCGGTGGAGCGCTCCGGTGCTTCGCGGCGCTCCGGCGCCCGCTCGCGGGCGGCCGGGGGTGCGGGTCGGTCGTCGGGCTCGCGCCGCGCCGGCTGCGGCTTCTCCTGAGGACGGGGTACGGGGGGGCGCTCCTCGCGCGGCTCCGGCCGCTCGCGGGGGGTGGGCGGCGCGGCGCGTTCGGGCGGTGCGCGCTCGGGGCGGGGTTCGGGTCGCTCGCGGGCGGCCGGTGCGGACGGGCGCTCGGGGGCCGCCCGCGGCGGGGCTCCGCCCGGGGCCTCGCGCCCACCCAGGCCTTCGCGTCCGCCGCGCGGTCCGCGCTCGTCGGGGCCGCCCTGCGCCAGGAGGATCGTCTCCGAGAGGCCCCCGCGCGCGTCGGAAAGGGCCGGTCCGGCGAGGAAACCGGGCAGCATCGTGCCGGTCAGGAGGAGCAGGCGGGTCTTCCACATCGTCGGCCTCGGCGGTCGTGGAACGGCCGTACCGAACCGCTTCGGCCCGGGATGGTTCCCGATCGTCCCCGGTCCGGGACGGCCCCGGATGGCCCGCAGGCCGCCGAGGTCTTACCTTCAGGGCATCGCGGGCTGCGCCGCTGGCCGATCGAGGGTGATGACGCGGACGCCGCGCTCGGCGCCCCCGGTTGCCGCGGTCTCAGCCCCCGGATCACCCGCGGCCTTGCCCGCCCGCGGCTCCCTGGTCTCCGGGACGAGCCCCGCGCGCTCGGCCGCGTCCGCGGCGAGGCTCGCCGCGGTCTTGTCGGCGTGGCCGACAAGCGTGAGGCGGACCTTCGGCCGCGACAGCGCCTCGGCCTGCATCGGGGTGACGAAGATGTCGCCCTTGTGCCGCACCAGCATGCTCTCGGCCTTGGCGAGCGACTGCGCCCAGGTCCTGTCGGCCGGCTTGCAGGCGCAGTTCTGCACGAAGGCCTTCCGGAACTTGAAGGCGTTGGCGAGCGACGCGTAGGCGCGCCTGCCCTTGATCGCGGCCGCGTGCTGCAGGGCGTCGTCGCCGTAGGGCATCGCGTAGGCCGCGGCCTCGGTGCCGGGGCAGAGCGCCTGGCACATCTCGTCGGCCCCTTCGCGGCCGTCGGGGAGGTTGCGCATCGGGAAGAAGGCGCCGTCGCAGGTCCGCACGCAGATGACCTGCGGGCCGCCTCGCGCGGTGGCCTCGCCCATAGTGACATCGACGCGGGCATGATCGATGCAGGTGCTCGCGATCATCGTCTGAAGCTGGCGGCGGCGGGCGGTGCCGTCCTCGCTCGCGGCCCCGCCGTAGGTCGCGTTCAGCGCCCGGATGCGCTGCTCCACCGCGCCGCATTGAGGCGGGCGCGTGTCGAAGAACAGGAAGGTGCCGCCCTCGCAGTTCAGGGCACGGTGATAGGCCTGGAGCCGGCCGATCTCGCTCTGCAATGCCCGGGCGACGCTGGCGCCGTCGCCGAGGCTCGACAGTTCGGCGCGGTAGCGCTGGCAGGCCGCGTTCTGCGCCTGCGCGCCCGCGGCGGCGAGGCAGAGGACGAGCGTGGCGAGCCAGCGGCAGGGCAGGCGGGTGCGGATCGACGGCATGGCTGAGATGACGGGATGGCTGAAGCAGGTGGGCTGAACGATCGGAGGTTCGATGCGCAGGCCGGGCGCGCTCCGCCGCTTCGCGGGCGGTGCGTGGCCGCTTAACTTTGTTTAAGCACCCTCGCGCATCGGCGACAGCCCTCCTACATGCGCCGCACGGGTTCGGTTGGGGAATGGCGGACGATGTTGCTTCGGGGTCTCACACGCGGCGCGCGGGCCGCCGCATGCCTCTCGATTCCCGGCCTCTCGCTCCTCGCCGCGCTGACGGGCGCGGCCGCCGCGCAGGAGCCGGACCGGATCTTCGACAAGTCGACGGTCTGGCGTCCGCTGACGCCCAACGACAAGCTCGTGGTCTACGGCGTCGACGATCCGGTCGCCGGCGGCGTCGCCTGCTGGTACACGCAGCCCGAGAAGGGCGGCATCAAGGGCACGCTGGGCTTGGCCGAGGACGTGTCCGACATCTCGCTCCCCTGCCGGCAGGTCGGGCCGGTGCAGTTCAAGGGCAAGTTCGGCCAGGGCGAGGTGGTGTTCAGCGAGCGCCGCTCGCTGATCTTCAAGTCGATGCAGATCGTGCGCGGCTGCGACGTCAAACGCAACACGCTGATCTACATGGTTTACTCCGACCGGGTGATCCAGGGCTCGCCCAAGAACTCGACCTCCAGCGTGCCGCTGATGCCCTGGGGCACCGAGCCGCCGCCCAAGTGCGGCGAGTTCCTGAAGGGCTGAGGTCCCGTTCCGGCGGATGGTCAATCCTGGCAGGTGATGCGGATCGGCTGCTCGGCGGGCTTGGCGACCGGCAGGTCGATGGCGCCGGTGTACTCCTCGGCGGTCGCCGTGCCGTAGGCGTTCGCGGTCGCGTAGCCCTGCGCCTCGCACCACGCGTTGGCGACCACTTGGCCGCACGCGCTGCCGGGGCTCGTGAGGCACTCGCCGACGCCGTACCCGTCGCTCGACGGGATCAGGAAGGTCTTCTCGATGTGGGACGGCGCCCTGGCCAGGGCCTCGCCGTCGGCGGCGGTCGCACCGTGGGCGCACGGGACGGCAGCGGCGAGGAGGGCGGCAAGGAGAGCGGCAGGTCCGGCGGCCGAGCGTCGCATCGAAACGTCCTTGTTCATGGGAGAGGCGGGTTCAGGGCTGGCACGGGGATGCCGGATCGACGGGCAAGGTCCGACGGCGCGGTAAACAAAGGCTTTCCGGGCGGGCTCGCGCATTCCGGAAAATCCGATGCCTTCCTCACCGCGTCGTTCTCGAAGTCCTCACGGTTTTGCGGTAGCCCGATCCGGCGCGGGGGACCGTCGCCGATCCGCAACACGGCGCCCGTCGATCCCGGCGGCAATGCGGCGGCGGTGCATGCGCGTGGACGGATGTGGCGGGTCGCAGGTCACTGACGGCAAACGACAGTTCCGCCACGGTGGAGGACGGCGCAGGTGCCCCGGCCCGGATCGGGATCGCGGGAAGGGAGGGTGGTTTCATGGCGGCGATGTTGCGGCTCTACAACACGCTCACCGGCGCCAAGGAAGCCTTCGCGCCGATCGATCCGACCCACGTGCGGATGTACGCCTGCGGCCCGACGGTCTACGACGCGGCCCACATCGGCAACGCGCGCCCGATCATCGTCTTCGACCTGCTGTTCCGGCTGCTGCGCCGGCTCTACGGCGCGGCTCACGTCACCTACGCTCGCAACGTCACGGACGTGGACGACAAGATCAACGCCCGCGCCCTGGAGCGCGGCATCACCATCCGCGCATTGACGGATGAGACGCTCAGTGCTTTCCACGCCGATATCCGCGACCTCGGCGTGCTGATGCCGGAGGACGTGAACGTCGCGGGCGAACGCCCCCGCCTCATCGAGCCCCGCGCCACCGACCACATCGGCGAGATGCGCACGATGATCGAGGGGCTGGTGGCTTCCGGCCACGCCTACGTCGCGGATGGCCACGTGCTGTTCGACGTGCCCTCGATGCCCGAGTACGGCGCGCTCTCGAAGCGGCCTCTCGACGAGATGGAGGCCGGTGCCCGAATCGAGGTCGCGCCCTACAAGCGCTCGCCCCTCGACTTTGTATTGTGGAAGCCCTCCAAGCCCGGCGAGCCGTCCTGGCCCTCGCCCGCCGGCATCGCTGTGCCCGGCCGCCCAGGCTGGCACATCGAGTGCTCGGCGATGTCGGCGCGTCACCTCGGCGAGACCTTCGACATCCACGCGGGCGGCCTCGACCTGATCTTCCCCCACCACGAGAACGAGGTGGCGCAGTCCCGCTGCTGCTTCGGGACGCCGGTGATGGCCAACGTCTGGCTGCACAACGGCTTCCTGCAGGTGGAGGGCGCGAAGATGTCGAAGTCGGCCGGCAACTTCGTCACGATCCGCGCCGTGCTGGACGACTGGCCGGGCGAGGTCGTGCGGCTGGCCATGCTGAAGTCGCATTACCGCCAGCCGATCGACTGGACCCTGCGCGGGCTGGAGGAGGCGTCGCGGATGCTGGAGCGCTGGTACGCCCAGGCGGGCGACGCCGCGCCCGCCCCCGAGGCGCCGGCCGCGGTGCTCGAACCGCTGCTCGACGACCTCAACACGGCGGCAGCGCTTGCCGAGATCCACCGGCTCGAAGATCCGGCGACCTTGCGGGCCGGGGCGAACCTGCTCGGGCTCCTCGCGCGGACCCTCTCGGAGCGCGCGCGCGCGACGGTGGCGGCCTCGGGCCTCGACGTGGCGGCGGTCGAGGCGCTGATCGCCGAGCGGGCCGCGGCCCGCGCCGCCAAGGACTGGCCGGCCTCCGACCGGGCGCGTGCCGCGCTCGCCGCGATGGGCGTGGCGGTGAAGGACAACAAGGACGGGACGACGGCCTGGAGCGTGGCGGGCCGAGGGTAAGGTCCCCGGCGACCGGCGCCGGCCCGCGCGGTTCGGCCTAACGCGGCCGGTCGCTGCCGAGCCGTTTGAAGGTGCCGCCGGATTCCTCCATCGCGCTCAGCATCGGGCCGAGCGGACCGGCCGCGCCGCGGTGTTCGGCGATGAGCGCGCGCATCGCGTCGGGCCCGCACGTGTCCCGGAACGACGCTCCGCGCGCGACGATCCCGATCACCTGCGCGTCGCAGACGACGCCCCTGGCGGCCACGGCGATGACGGCGGTGAAGGGGCGTGGATCGAGGGGGGCGAGCAGGGCGGCCGGGTGCCCGAGATCCCGGGCGTGCAGGCCGACGAACGCCGCGACCGCCAGGATCCCGCCGAGGCTCATGGTGGGCGTCAGTCCGAGCCAGTTGCGCGGATCGTCCGAAGCCGCGAGGGCGGACGCGGTCGAGGCACGCCGGCGCGTCCCGCCGGGTGAGGCCGTGGCGGGGACGGCCGCGGCGCGCTGCGCCGCCGGACGCGTGTCGCGCCCGGTCGGCGCGATCAGCGCCATCGATCCGGTGACGGCGACGATCGCCCTGATCCGGGCGTCGATGCTCGGGTGGGTCGCCAGCGCCCCCCCGACGTCTCCGTCGATCATCATCGCGTCCCGGCCCGGCGGCAGGTCGGCGATCCGGCTGCGGCCCGCGATCTTGCCGAGCGCCGAGACGAGGGCCGCGGGGTTGTGCGTCGCCTCGACGGCGGCGGCGTCGGCCACGAACTCGCGCGCGGACGCGATCAGCAAGCGAACGAGCCGCCCGGCCCGCAGCGCGCCCTGCGCGATTGCGGCGATGATCAGCACGAAGACCACCGCCGACGGCAGGACGACGATCAGGATCGGTAGGCTCAGGAACTCGGTGAGCCGGTTCGTGCGCCGCATCCGCGGCTTCACCAGCCATCCGAGCATGGTCAGGCAGACGTTGGCCGCCGCGATCAGCCGGATGTCGCCGTTGGCGACGTGGGCGAGCTCGTGCGCGATCACCGCGGCGAGTTCGTCGTCGTCGAGACCGTCGATCAGGCCGCGGGTCACGACCACGACCGCGTCCCGGCGGCGGATGCCGCAGGCGAACGCGTTGAGCGCGGGCGATGGGGACACGCCGACGTACGGGGCCGGCAGGCCCATCCCGATCGCGAGCGTCTCGACGATGCGGCACAGGCGCGGCTCGTCGCGGTCGTCGACGAAGTCGAACGCGACGAGCTTCCTGACCGCGTGGACGTGCCAGAGCATCTGCGCGGCAAAGACGATGGCCGCCGCGAGCGTCGCCAGCGGGACGTAGCGCGTCGCGTAGCCGCCCCAGCCGAACACCGGCGCGTGCTCCGGGTCGAAGGCGGCCAGCGGAAAGTAGAGCGCCAGCGCGGCGGCGACCTGGAAGGCGGCCACGAACCCGGCAAACAGCGCGACCGAGCGCCGGTCGTTCGCCTCGATCCAGCCGAACAGGCCGTTGACGCGCAGCATGGTCCGTCCCCACTCGTCGGCGGCACTCAGAACTTGATGGCGACGGGCTCGTCGATCAGCACCCGCTCGATGCCGAGGTCGAAGGGCATCCGCGCGCCCATCTTCCAGAACCGCGCGACGAGGCTTCCGGGGAACTGGCGCAGCGTCGCGCCGTACTCGCCGACCGCGAGGTTGTAGAAGCGGCGCGCGGCGGTGATGCGGTTCTCGGCGGCGACCAGTTCCTCGCGGAGCGCCGTGAAGTGGGCCGAGGCCTTGAGCTCCGGGTAGCGCTCGGCCATGCCGATCAGCGCGTTGATGTTCTGGGTCAGGTTCTTCTCCGCCCTCAGCCGCATGTCGGGCGCGGTGGCCGCGAGCGCCTCGGTGCGCGCCCGGGTGATCCCGAGGAGGATGTCGTGCTCGTGGCCGGCGAATCCCCGTACCGTCTCCACGAGGCCGGGGATCAGGTTCTGGCGGTGCTTGAGGTGGACGTCGATGTCGGCGAACGCGGTGCCGCAGCGCGCGTCGAGGGCGACGAGGCGGTTGCGCGTCGCGAGCGCAAGGTAGAGCGGCGCGAGGGCGAGCGCCGCCAGCGCGATCAGTTCGACGATCATCGGCCTCAAGCCTCCACGCGGTGTCCGATGCCAGGATAGGCGCGGGCCGGTTGAGGATCTGTTGATCCGATGACCAAAAATGGCAGGCGCTTCATAACGATTTAAAGCAAACGCGCGTCTATGATCGCCACGTTAGCCCCAAGGAGGAGTCCATGGCTGAATCGATCTTCGCCCGCGTTTCCCGTCTGTTGTCGGCCACCGTCGAGGACTCGGTCGACCGCCTGGAGCGGGCGGGCGGCGAGGCCGTGATGCGCGAGGCGATCCGCGAGGCCGACCGCGCCGTCGATCAGGTCAAGGCGGAGCTCGAGGCCGTCATGACGCGCCGGCTGCAGGCGGTGCGCCAGGAGCAGATGCTGGCCAAGCGGATCGAGGAGTTGACCGGCAAGGCGACGTTCGCGATCGAGGGCGGCCGCGAGGACCTCGCGGAAGCGGCGCTCTCCCGCCAGATCGACTTCGAGGCGCAGGCGCGCGACCTCGCCGACGTGCAGGCGCAGGCCCGCGAGGAGGAGGCGCGGCTGGAGCAGGGCCTCGCCGCGCTCAAGGCCCGCAAGGCCCAGATGGAGGACGCGCTGGCGGCCTTCCTGATCTCCCGGCGCGAGGCGGCGCGGGGCGGCGACGGCCCGGCGCGGCGCGGCCCCTCGGCCGAGAAGGCGGTGGACGCCGCCGAGCAGGCCTTCGAGCGCGCGATGACGGGTGCGGGCGGGGTCGGCTTCACCCGCGCCGACACGGGGACGGTCAACCGCGTCGCCGAGATCGACGGCCTCCAGAAGAGCGCCGCCGTGGCGGAGCGGCTCGCCGCGCTCAAGGCGCGCAAGGCCGCCTGAGATGATCCGCAAACCCTCGGAGGCGTGGGGGCGCGAGAGCCCCGTCGTTACCACCGTGCGCAGGGCCGCGCTCGGCGGCGCGGCCGCGGCGCGGGCCGGGCAGTACTACGCCCGCGGCCTGTTCCTCTGGAGCTTCGCGCTGCTCTGGGGCTTCGCCGCGCTGGCGGGCGGGCTGTTCGCGGGCAGCCTTCCCACCTTCGTCGGCGTGGGCGCCCTGGCGGCGTGGATGGCGTGGTCCGGCACGCGGATGTTTGCCAAGGCGCGCGGGTCATAGGTAGAATCCGACGCTCGGCTCCGTCCGTCCAGGGGCGGCTCACGACCGAGGCTGTGCGAGAACGCGTTTTTGCGGACGCGGGTCGCAGGCTGGAGGTGGCGCGACGGATCGCGACAAGCGGGATCAGGTCCGGATCGCTGCGGTCGGCGGTCCGACGCCGAAGATCCGGATCATCCGCTTCACGTTGTCGGCCGGAACGAGGCTCATCTCGGTTCTGACCTTCGCCAGCGTCCGGGTCAGGACGTGGGTGGCCCCCATCCACGCCTTCAGGGTTTCGCACGGGTGCTCCACGGTCTGGCGGCGGATCGTCGTTGCATCCGGCATCCGGTCGAGGCGGTCCTGCATCGCGTCGCGGCCGCCCTCGTGCACCCAGCGCTTGAGCCGCTTCGCCGTGTCAGAGGTGCATCGGAGCTTGAGCACGCAGGCTGGGCAGGCCGTCAGGTTGCGGTCGATCTCGTCCCGACGATCGGACCGGGCGGGTCCCTTGGTCAGGTGCTGACCGGCGGGACACGTTATAGTGGTCCTCCCCGGCATCGTCGACGAAGTCTTGGCTCGTGAAGAGGCCGCGCTCGGCGTTACCGGCGGTCGGGGTCTCGGGCACGCCGGGCAGCACCCCGGTGCCTTCGCAGGCCAGCACCTGATCGCCGTTGAGGTAGCCCCGGTCAGTTGGCACCGTGAGCGTGCCGCACCCGGCCGCCGTCTGCGCCCTGAGGCCCATCGGTGCGCGCTGGGCCCGGCCGCTGCCGACGTTGGTCACCGCATACGCCACGATCAGGTGATGCTGGGCATCCACCGCCGCCTGAACGGTGTCGCCGGCGAGGCCCGTGCCCTTGCCGCTCGTGGCCATCGAGCGCCCGTCGGACTCGGTCAGCGGGGTCTGCCCGTCGCGCGCGGCCCCGACGCGCTGCCGCATCGCCTGGAGGATCTGCAGCGGATCTCCTGCGCGAAAGCAGCCTACGGGCGCCTGGGACCGTGAGGATGCCTGGGGACCCCGACCTTGATCATCGGCGGGCCGGCGCCCGTTTTCCGGATCGGACCTGACGAGGCGCAGCCCGGAGCGGTCCCGAGGCCGGACGTTCGAAGATCTCGGATTGATCTTCGCCCGGCGTGCCCGGTCATGTCCGGGTGCCGAGTCGAGCGCCTCGCGCTTCCGCCGCACCGTCCGAACAATCCCGAGGCCGCGAAGCCATCGGACCGGCGCGCCCGAGCGTCGGAACGTTCGAACAGGACGGCGATTTCCGCAAGGTTGGGATGTCGCCCCCGCCCCCGTGCAGCGCGACTGCGCCGCGGGCCCAGCCTGGGCCGACACCATCCGAGCAGAGGAACCCGCGATGAGCTTCATCGAGACCCGCGACGGCACGCAGCTCTATTACAAGGATTGGGGCAGCGGACGCCCGGTGGTCCTGATCCACGGCTGGCCCCTCGATGCCGACATGTGGGAGTACCAGATGCCGGTCCTCGCCGCGGCGGGTTATCGCGTCATCGCCTACGATCGGCGCGGCTTCGGACGCTCCGGGCAGCCCTGGACGGGATACGATTACGACACCCTCGCCGACGACCTGAAGGCCGTGCTCGACGGGCTCGACCTGCGGGATGCGGCGCTGGTCGGCTTCTCGATGGGCGGCGGCGAGATCGCCCGCTACATGTCCCGCCACGCGGGCGCCCGCGTGGCCAAAGCCGTCCTCGTGTCGGCGGTGACGCCGTACCTGCTCAAGGCCGAGGACCATCCCGGAGGCGTCGATCGTAGCGTCTTCGAGGGCATGATCGACGGGCTGAAGCGGGACCGGCCGGCCTTCCTCGCCAACTTCTCGAAGACCTTCTTCGGCGCGGGCGTGTTCCATTCGCCGGCCTCGACCGAGCTGATGACCTGGACCGGCAACCTCGCGATGCTGGCCTCGCCGAAGGCGACGGTCGACTGCGTCACGGCCTTCGGCACGACCGACTTCCGGGGCGACATGGGGCAGTTCAAGGTGCCGACCCTGGTGATCCACGGCGACGACGACCGGACCGTGCCGATCGACGTCTCCGGCAGGGCGGCGGCTGCGGCGATCCCGGGCGCGACGTTCGTCGTCTACGAGGGCGCCCCCCACGCCGTGCCGTTCACCCACGCCGAACGCCTGAACGCCGACCTGCTCGCGTTCCTGGGCGGCTGATCTTCCCGCGGCCCGATCACCGACGGGCGGCCCTCGCCTGCCGGGGTCGCCCGCGATAGACAGGTTCGAGCTAAATCATCGGTCATCGTGCCGGCGGGACGACGCCGGCACGGTGGCCCCGCTGCCGGAGCCCTCGATGCCTCGTCCGTCTATCCTCGCAACCGCCCTGCTTCTCCTCACGGCCGCGCCGGCGCCGGCCCAGATGGCGCGGACGCCGGACGCCCCGCCCGCCAAGACGGTGCCGGCCGCGAAGGCCGAGGTGCAGCTCTCCTTCGCGCCGGCGGTGAAGCGGGCGGCGCCCTCCGTCGTCAACGTCTACGCCTCGCACATCGACAAGCGCCCGAACGCGCGCGCCAGCGCCATGGACGAGTTCATGCGCCGGTTCTTCGGCGAGGAGGGCAGCGGGCGGGGCCCGGGCAACGCGCCGGGCGAACGGGCGCAGAAGTCCCTCGGCTCCGGCGTCATCGTCGACGAATCAGGCCTCGTCATCACCAACAACCACGTCATCGACAACATGAACGAGGTTCGCGTCGCCCTGGCCGACCGGCGGGAGTTCGAGGCGACGATCGTGCTGCGCGATCCGCGGACGGACTTGGCCGTGGTCAAGATCAAGAACCCGGCCGGCGGCCTGACCCCGATGCCGTTCGGCGACTCCGAGAGCCTCGAGGTCGGCGACTTCGTGATGGCGATCGGCAACCCGTTCGGCGTCGGCCAGACGGTGACGCAGGGGATCGTCTCGGCGCTCGCCCGCACGCAGGTCGGCTCCTCGGATTACCAGTTCTTCATCCAGACCGACGCCGCGATCAATCCGGGCAACTCGGGCGGCGCGCTGGTCGACCTCCAGGGCCGGCTGATGGGCATCAACACCGCGATCTACTCGCAATCCGGCGGCAGCCACGGCATCGGCTTCGCCATCCCCGCGAGCATGGTCAGGGCGGTGGTCGAGACGGCCCGGAACGGCGCCACCACCGTGCGCCGCCCCTGGCTCGGGGCTCGCGTGCAGAACGTGACCCCGGACATCGCCGAGAGCATGGGCCTCGACCATCCGACCGGCGTGCTGGTGGCGAGCCTCCAGGCCAGGAGCCCGGCCGAGGAGGCGGGCCTGAAGCGCGGCGACCTCATCCTCACCGTCGACGGGCAGGGCGTCGACGACCCGGAGGCATTCGGCTACCGCTTCGCCCTGAAGGGCATCCAGGGCCAGACCAAATTCGGCATCCTGCGCGGCACCGGGCGCACCACCGTGCCGGTCAAGCTGACGCCGGCACCCGAGACGCGGCCGCGCGACGTGCTGAAGGTGCGCACCCGCTCGCCCTTCCTGGGTGCCACGCTGATCAACACCTCGCCGGCCGTCGCCGAGGAGATGATGATGGACTTCCCCACCGACGGCGTCGCCGTGCAGGCGGTGGACGAGAACTCGATCGCGGCCCGCGCCGGCCTCCGGACGGGCGACATGGTGGTCGCGATCAACGGCCTGCCGGTCACGTCCACCAAGGACATCGATCGGGCCACCCGCAACGCCCTCAACGCCTGGGAAGTCGCGATCAACCGCGGCGGCGAGGTGCTGACCTCGGTGTTCGGAGGCTGAGAAACGACCGTCGCTGCCCTTGTACCTGATGCCGCAAGACCCTGGAGCCGCGCTGCGATCGAGCGGGAGCCGGAACGCTCCAAGCTGTCGCATACGGTTTCCGGTTGATCGGTTCGGTTGCGTGCGCTCGCTCCACACTCTGCGAGCTTGCGGACTCACACATCTTGAGACCGGTGCTGCGTGGATCGGGCGAAGCGCCGGGCGGCCCCCTCTCCCCACACATCTCGGGCTTGCCCGAGATGGGCAATGCGGATGTCCAAGTCGGGCAGGCCCGACTTGGATGGGAGAGGGCTGGGGTGAGGGGCGTGACCTCTCCGGTGCGTTCTCATCCCTCACCCTGTCCTTCTCCCGCGAAGGGTGTGGGAACCCGCGCCATGTCCGGATCGCGTGGAGCGATGCGTGCATCCGCAAGCCTCTGTGGGGCGGGCGTCGCGTCAGCGAAGGTCGGGTGAGGGGCGCGACGGGGCCGGAGAGGTCGTTCTCCTCAACCGGCTTCGCGCGCGGGCCATCCTCTCACCACCCAAGTCGGGCTTACCCGATTGGGGCATCCACAATGCGCATCTCGGGCAAGCCCGAGATGTGTTTGGGAAAGAGGGAAGGACGCGCGGATGACGGGCGGCGACGCTCCCGAACCGATCAACCGGACAGGGTATCAGGCAGCGCCCGCAGGCCCGAGGAGCGAGGAAACACGCCGAGCCAGCTCGGCCGACTGGAAGGGCTTCGTCAGCACCGGCAGGTCCCGCGGGATCTGCACCGCCTCCGCATGCCCGGTGACGATCAGGACGGGCACCTCCGACCAGCGGCTGCGGACCTCGGCGGCGAGCTCGACGCCGGTCATGCCCGGCATCGCGAGGTCGGCGACGACGAGGTCGAAGCGCCGCCGCTCCAGCAATGCCAGCGCCGCGGCGCCGTCCGCCGCCTCGGTCTCGGTGTAGCCGAAGCCGTTGAGGAACGAGGCCGTGACGTGGCGGACCTCCGCGTCGTCGTCGACGACGAGGATGCTGGCGCTGCGCATCGCCACGGGAGGGGCCGGCTCGGCAGCGACGGCTCCCACCGCAGCGACGGCCCGGGGCAGGGCAAGCTCGACGCGGGTGCCGCGGCCGACCTCGCTTTCGATGCGCAGGCGCCCGCGGGATTGCTGCGCGAGGCCGAACACCATGGCGAGGCCGAGGCCGGTGCCCTGGCCGACGGCCTTGGTGGTGAAGAACGGCTCGCAGACCCGCGCGAGGAGTTCCGGCGGGATGCCCGCGCCGGCATCGGCCACCGAGACGACGGCGTAATCGCCGGCTTCGATGTCCGGGTCGTCCTCGATGCGCAGGGCGGCGGTCGCGATCGTGATCGCCCCGCCGTCCGGCATCGCGTCGCGGGCGTTGATGCAGAGGTTGAGGATCGCGAGTTCGAGCTGGTCCGGGTCGACCTGGGCCGGGGGCAGTGCGGGATCGAGCCGGGTCTCCACCGTGACGAGGCCGCCGAGGCTGCGCCCGAACAGGGTGTTCATACCCTCGACGAGGGCGTTCACGTCGGTCGGGCGCGCCTGCAGGTCGGTGGCGCGGCTGAAGCTGAGGAGGCGCTTGGTCAGCGACGCGCCGCGCTCGGCCGCGCCGCGGGCGTTCTCGATCAGCCGCTGCACGCGGGGCTGGTCCTGGACCTTCGGGGCAGCCAGTTCGAGGCTGCCGAGGATCGCGGTGAGCAGGTTGTTGAAGTCGTGCGCGATGCCGCCGGCGAGCGTGCCGAGCGCCTGCATCTTGTCGGACTGGCGCAGGCGCGCCTCCAGGCTCTTCTGCTCGGTGACATCGCGCTCGATCGTGGCCAAGTGCGCGACCGCGCCGGAGACCCCGCGGATCGGCACGCGGACCACGTGGCTCCAGCGCTCGGCGCCGGTCGGCCCTTCGGCCGAGACGATATCGCCGACCTCGCCGGAGCGGATCGCGGCGGCATCCGCCTGCGCGCTCTCGGCGGCGCGCGCGCCCGACAGGTCCCCCTCCCGCCGCCCGAGGCAGGCGGCGACGTCCTGCCCGAGGAGTGCCGCCTTGCGGGCGTTGAGGCGCAGGAACCGCCCGTCCGCGTCCTTGAACGAGATCGCGTCCTCGGAATGGTCGAGAAGTCCGAGCAGCAACGCGCGCTCCGTGGCGAGATCGCGTCCGAGGCGATGGCGCTCGAAGGCGTTGCGCACGGTGCCGAGCAGCAGGGCCGCATCCCACGGCTTGGTGACGTAGCCGATGATGCCGCCGCGGTTGAGCGCGCCGATCACGGCGGTGATGTCGGCGTATCCCGTGAGCAGGATCGCCTGGGCGTCGTGGAAGGTCCGGACCTCGGCGAGCAGCGCGTCGCCGGTCATGCCGGGCATGCGCTGGTCCGAGAGCACGACCGCGATGTCGGGGTCTGACCGCAGGATCGACAGCGCTTCGGCCGGCTTCGTCGTCGTGACGACGCGGTAGGTGTCCTCGAACAGGTCCTCGA
Organism: uncultured Methylobacterium sp.; assembly: GCF_964242245.1. Classification (NCBI taxonomy): domain Bacteria; kingdom Pseudomonadati; phylum Pseudomonadota; class Alphaproteobacteria; order Hyphomicrobiales; family Methylobacteriaceae; genus Methylobacterium; species uncultured Methylobacterium sp. The sequence goes on from NZ_CAXTBY010000005.1 coordinate 18,119, forward strand.
GGGCGATCAGGATATCCGGCTCGTCATCGACGGCCAGGATCGTGCCTCTGGTCATGCGCGCGCCGCCTGCCGCGGAATTCCGATCACGAAGCAGGCTCCTCCTCCCGGCGCCGTCTCCACGGTGAGCGAGCCGCTATGCGCCTGAACCACGCTGTAGGCAATCGCGAGGCCCAGCCCCGTGCCGGCGCCGACGGGCTTGGTCGTGAAGAACGGCTCGAAGATCTTCTCCCGCAGGTCCTCGGGGATGCCGGGGCCGGTGTCGCTGATCCGGATCAGGTCGGTGTCGGGCAGGGTCTCGGTGGCGACGCGGATGGTGCCGCCCGCGGGCATGGCGTCGGCGGCGTTGCCGAGGATGTTCATCACCACCTGGTTGAGGAGCGCCGGCGTGCAGTGGATCTCTGGCCGCCCGGAGAAGTCGCGCTCGACGCCGATCCCGGTGCCGAGCTTGTGCTGGATCAGCGCCAGCACCGTCTCGATCGCCTCGGGCACGTTGACGAGGGAGCGCTCGCCCTCGTCGAGCCGCGAGAATTTCCGGAGATTGAGGACGAGGTTCTGGATTCGGGTGAGGCCCATGCGCATCGAGCCGACACGGTCGCGGGCCTTGGTCAACGCCCGCTGCGCCGCCGCGTCGGACTCCTGGACCGGGAGGTCTCCGAGCAGTCGTTCGACGGTGCCCTGATGCGCCAGGATGAAGGCCAGCGGGTTGTTGATCTCGTGCGCGATGCCGGCGACCAGTTCGCCGAGCGAGGCCATCTTGGCGGCCTGGACGAGCTTGGCCTGGGCGTCGGTGAGCCTGCGGTTGGCGAGCGCCAGGTCGTCGTTGGCCCGCTCCAGGGCGTCGGCGAGGCGGGCGCGGGCCTCGGCCGCCTCGGCCTCGGCGCGCGCATGCTCCACCGCCTGCTGACGCGCGCCGAACTCACCGGCGATGCGGCGGTCGTCCTCCTCCAGGAAGCGGCGGCGCACGAGTCCGCGCACCCGCAGGGCGAGAACCTCGCCGTCGGCCTTCGAGACCACGTCGTCGGCGCCGGCCGCGAAGGCCTGCACCAGGAAGTCCTTAGCGGGGCTGCTGCCGGACACCCCGACGAGGTGGAAACCCGCCCCCGCCACCTGCGCACCCCGCCGCTGGTCGATGGCACGACAGAGCGACAGGCCGTCGTAGGCGGGGCCATGCAGGTCGACGGTGACGCAGTCGAACGCTGCGCCGCCGCCTGCGTCACCCTCCGCGTCGAGGGCGGCGAGCGCCTCGGCCGGCCCGGCGGCGCCGGTGACGGCGTGGCCGTCCTGGGCGAGCAGGCCGGCGAGGAAGGTGCGGTAGGTGGCGCTGCCGTCGACGACCAGCACGCGCCCGCGCCGGAAGGCGGCGGCCGACGGCGTCTGAGCGCCGCCCGGCCCAGGCCCGCCCATGCGCTCGCGCAGCAGCGCGCGGATGCGCAGGATCAGCAGATCGCGGTCGCCCGACTTGGCGACGTAGGCGTCGGCGCCGCTCTCCAGCCCCTGGCGCTCGCCGTCGCGGGCGCTCGTGAGCATCAAGAGCGGCAGGGCCCGGGTGCGAAGCGACAGGCGGAGCTGGCGGGTCAGCTCGTCGCCGTTCATGCCCGGGAGATGATAGTCCGCCACCACGAGGTCGGGCAGGCCGAGGTTGAGGTGGTCGAGCGCCGCTTCCGCCGTCGGGCAGCGCTCGACGTGGAAGCCGTGGCCCTCCAGAAGCAGGCGCAGTTCGAGGGCCTGCGTCTCCGAATCCTCCACGAGGAGGATGCGGGGGGCTCCGGGCGCGGCACCGCTCATGGGCCGGCGTCCGGCTGGGCCAGCCGCAGGAGATGGGCGGCGACGCGGTCGAGCGGCAGGACCCTGCGGGCGGCTCCGAGGCGCACCGCGGCGGCCGGCATGCCGTAGACCACCGCGGTGCTCTCGTGCTCGGCCACCGTCTGGGCGCCGGCGGCGTGCATGTCGAGGAGGCCCGCCGCCCCGTCCTCGCCCATGCCGGTGAGCAGCACGCCCATACCGGACGCGCCCGCTTGGCGGGCGAGCGAGCGGAACAGCACCGTCGCTGCTGGGCGCTGGCCGGAGACCGGCAGGGTGTCGAGGATGCGCAGCGCACGGCTTGCGCCGAGTTCGAGGTGGCGGTCGCCCGGCGCGACGTAGACGCGCCCGGCCTGCGCCCGCTCGCCGTCGCGGGCGATCGCGACCGGCATCGGGACGACACCGTCGAGCCAGTGCGCGAACCCGTCCATGAAGGCCGCGCCCATGTGCTGCACCACCAGCACCGGCAGCGGAAACGTCTCCGGCAGGGCGCCGATCACGCGGGCGAGGGCGGGTGGGCCGCCGGTCGAGGCGGCGAGCGCCAGGACGGTCGGATGCTCGGATCGCACGGGCGACGGCACGGGGTCGGCCGCGCGGCCGAGCCACCCGGCTCCGATCGGCCGGCGGCGGATCACCGGCACCTGCGCCATGATGCGGAGCTGCGTGCAGATCTCGCCGGCGACCGCGTCGTAGCCCGCATGCGTGGTCGCCACCGGCTTCTCGACCACGGCGAGCGCCCCGGCCCGGAGCGCGTTCATCGAGATCCGCAGCGAGGAATCCTCGACGGAATCCGCCACCACCACGATCGGCGTCGGGCGCTCGGCCATGATCCGCCGGGTGGTCTCCAGGCCGTCGATGCCGGGCAGGCGGATGTCCATCGAGATCACGTCGGGCCGCACCGTCTCGATCGCGGCGAGCGCCTCCTCGCCCGAGACGACGGCCGCCACGAGGTCGAGGCGGGAATCGCGGGAGACGATGTGGCGCAGGAGTTCGCGCACCACGAGGCTGTCCTCGACGAGCATCACGCGCACCGGCGCGCTCACAGCAACTGGCCGATCGTGTCGAGGAGCTGGCGCTGGTCGAACTTCTGCTTGGTCAGGTAGGCGTCGGCGCCGAGGTCGAGGCCGCGCGCCACGTCGTCGGCATCGCCTCGCGAGGTCATCAGCACCACCGGCAGGCGGGCGAACCGCGCCTCGGCCCGGATCGCCCGGAGCAGGCCGAAGCCGTCCAGCCGCGGCATCTCGACGTCGGCGAGCACGAGGTCCACCGCCTCGATGTCGGCGCGCAGACGATCGAGGGCGTCCTGCCCGTCGACGCAGACGACGACGCGGTAGCCGGCGGCTTCCAAGATGCCCTTCTCCAGGGTGCGGGTGGTGATGGAGTCGTCGACGACGAGGATCGTCGCGCGCCGTGTCGAACGTGGCGCTTCGGGCATCGTTCCGCCCGGACTCTCCCCCGGTTCGAGGAGCGTCGCCGCACCCACCTGCGCCGCCCGCGCCGCGAGGCTTTCGGGGTCGAGGACGAGGGCAGGAACGTCGCCGGGCAGGATCACGGTGCCCGAGACCAGGCCGGGACCGGCACCGAACGCGGGGGCCGGCAGCACGAGGAAGGTGCGCACGTCCTGCAAGCTGTCGACGGCCAGCGCGACCCGGTGTGCGCCGGCCCGCACCAGGATCGCCGTCAGGCTCGCACCCGACGGCACGTCGCCGCCGAGGAGCTCGCTCAGGGCGATGACGGAGACGCTCTCGTGGGCACCCTCCGGACCGGGGAGACGCAGCACCGGCCGGCCCATGGCGCGGGACAGGCCGGCCCGGTCGAGGCGCAGCAGCCGCTCGACCGCGGCGGCGGGCAGCGCGTAGGTCGCGCCGCCCGCCTCGACCAGCAGCATCGGGCGAAGGACGGCCGAGACCGGAACGCTGATCGTGAGCGCGGTTCCCCAGGGCGCGCGGGCTTCAAGCCACGCGCTGCCCTGAAGCGCATGGGCGGCATCCGCCACAACCGAGAGCCCGAAGCCGCGGCCGGACAGGGCGTCGACGGCGGCGGCGGTGGAGAAGCCCGGCTCGAACACCAGCCCGAGCAGGGTCGCTGCGTCCGCGGCGTCGTCGGGCGCCAGCAAGCCGCGGCGGCGCGCGGTCGCCGCGATGGCGGCGAGGTCCGGCCCGGGGCCGTCATCCTCGACCGAGACGACGAGGCGACCGCCGTGGATCGCCACAGCGAGCCGGATCGACAGGGCCTCAGGCTTGCCGGCGCGGACCCTCACCCCGGGGTTTTCCGCACCGTGGCTCAGGGCGTTGCGCAGGGCGTGCAGCACCGGGTCCTTCAACGCCTGCAGCATGCCGCGGTCGACGGGTAGGTCGAGGCCGTGCGCCGTCAGATCGATCTCCCGGCCCTCGTCCCGTGCGGTGTCCCGCAGCGACCGGGCAAAGCCCCCGAATGCGGTCTCGGCCGGCACCAGGGCGAGGCGCTCGGCCTGCATCCTGACGCGGGCGGCGGAGCCCTCGACCGCGGCCGCGGCGGCGGCCTGTCGCCGGGCGAGATCGGCCGCATCGCGGGCGAGGCGGGCGAGGCCCGCCTCGAAGCCGCGCAATTCCAGGCGCATCGCCTCCAGCGCCGCGGCGACCTCATCGGTCGCCTCGGCCCGCGTCCTCGACCGCAGGACGCGGACGAGGGTCGCGACGGCACCGCGACCGTGCAGGGCCTCGGCCCTGCGCCGCAGATCGTCCGACGCCCGCGCGAGGCGGGCGAGCCCGTCGGCGATAACCGCCTCGCCCCCGAGGGTGCTCGTCAGCGCGTGACTCGCCCGAGCCAGCGCCTCGACCGTCTCGGCCGGCACGCGCAGGAGCGACGGGCCGGTCTCGGGCGCGGGCTCGATCGGCGGGAGCGGCGTTGCGGCAGGTTCCGGCTTCGGGGTCAGCCGGTGATCCGCTCGCGGGATGGAGGGCGTCCCGGCATCGGGGGCGGTCCCCGCGTCCGCGGGCGGCGCGAGGCATCGGTCGAGCGCTTCAAGAGCGTCGGACGGCATCGCGATGTTCGGATCGGCCTTCATCCCGGCGACGAAGGCCTCGATCCGGTCGAGGGCCAGGTGCGTCGCGGCAGCCGCGTCCCGATCCAGCGCCGCGCCGGCGCCGACCCGCTCGAACAGGCTCTCCAGCCGGTGCGCCACCGCCTCGACCGGCGGCAGGTCGACGGCACGCGCAGCGCCCTTCAGGCTGTGCGCGCGCCGGAAGATGTCGTTCCAGTCCGGGACGCGGCCGGTCCCCGCGGCCCCGAGCGCCGCCCGGATCGCGTCGATGTGCTCGCGATGCTCGACCTCGAAGGCCGCGAGCAGGAGCTGGCGGATGTCGGTCACGCGGGCGCGCCGGGCAGGCGGGGGGCACCCGAGCGCCCACGCGTCCAGCCCCCGGCGATCATTTCGCGCCGCCGTCTCGTCCTCACGCGAACCGGGCTTCCCATCGCTCCACCCGGCTCAGTGCCGGTAGCGCTCGGCGAGCGCCATCAGCGCCTGCGCCAACTCGGTGAGGTTGGCCGAGGCCGCCTCGACCTCGCGGGTGCCGGCCGCCGTCTGCTGGCTCGCCTGCCGGATGTTCTGGAGCGCGCCCATCACCTGCTCGATGCCGAGCTGCTGCTGGTTCGTGGACGCGACGATCTGCTGGAAGGTCTGGACGTTCTCCTCGACCCGGGCGGTGATCTCCTCGATCGTCCGCTGCGTGGTGTCGGAGCGCGACTTGCCCGCGACGGCGCGCTTGACCGCCTCCTCGGTCAGCATCACCGAGGTGTTGATGCCGCGCTGGATCTCCGAGAGGATGGCGCGCACCTGCGTCGTCGCGCCCTTGGCCTGATCGGCGAGCAGCTTCATCTCGGAGGCGACGACGGCAAAGCTCCGCCCGCTCTCGCCGGCCGCCGCCGCCTCGATCGCGGCGTTGAGCGCCAGCAGGTGGGTGCGCTCGGAGATGTCGTTGACCGTCTCGATGATGTCGCCGATCGTCTGCGTCTTCTCCGAGAGCGTCACGATGTTGCCGGCCACCGCCTCGGCCTGCTCGCGGATCGCGTCCATGGCCTTGGCGGTGTCGGCGACCGCGCGCAGGCCCTGGCGCGAGGTCTGCGCGGTGGCCTGGGCGGTGGCGATCACCTCGCCCGCGCGCTTCGAGATCTGCGCGCCCGAATGCGTGATCTGATCGACCGTCGCCGCCGTTTCCTGCACGGCGGCGAACTGCTCCTCGACCGACGCCGCCTGCTGCTGGGCCGAGGCGCGGATCTCGGCCGCCGCGGCGTTGAGGTCGGCGGTCGCGGCGCGGTTGGTGCGGGCGAGGTCGGAGAGGCCCGCCACCATGCCGTTGAGGGTGCGGGCCAGCCGCGCGACCTCGTCCCCACCCCTGGCCGGGAGCGTGCCGGACAGGTCGCCCGCGCCGACGCGCTCGGCGAACTGCATCACCGCCTCGATCGGGCGCACCACGGCGCGGCTGATCAGGGCCGTGACGAGGACGGTGAGGAGGAGGCTGGCGGCGAGCGTCAGCAGGATCGAGAGGCGCGAGCGCTCGTACAGGTCGGCGACGCCGCGCTGGCCGGTGCCGATGCTGTCGTCGAGGGCGAGGCGGGCGCGCTCGACGCCCGCCACCGTCGCCTCGTAGAGGCGGCCGACGTCGTCGTTGCGGCCCTCGACGGCCGGGATGTCGCCGGCGACCGCGGCCGTGAGCTGCGCTTCGCTGCCGTCCCGGTAGGGGCGATACGTCTCGGCGGCCTGGTTCAGGATGGAGAAGAGCCGGTCCCAGGCCGCCATCCGATCGGCCGAGATCGCCCGGGTGCGATACTCGCCCGTCTCCCGGAGCAAGTCGGCGAACAGGGTGTCGATCGCCGTCGCGATGCGGCGCCACGGGGTGAGGATGTCCTCGTCGCGCACCGTGCGCCCCTGCGCCCGCATCAGGGTGGCGATCACGGCGTTGCGGCGCAGGATGCCGAGGTCGCGCACCTGATTGCCGAGCACGTCGAGCTGGCTCAGCACCACGAGGTCGCGGGTGACGATCTTGTCGGTGGCGTCGCGGACCGCCCCGATCTGACCGATGGCGTAGAGCCCCAGCGCCACGATCACCACGGTGACGGCGGAAAAGCCGAGGAGGATCCGTTTCCCGATGGAGAGCGACAAGGCGGGTGATGCTCCGAAACCGGCGGCCGGCGGGGGAGCCGCCGAGCCGCCCAGGGTCTAGAGCACTTTCCATGATCCAAGGATCATGGAAAGTGCTCTATCCTCTTGTGGGGTCGCATTTTCTTCACGCGAGCCGGCAACCACCTCGCTAGAAAATGCTCTAAGGCAGGATGCGCCGCAGCAGGCGCGGCAGGTCGATGACGACGAAGTCGCCCACGCCAGCGGCGCCGGAATCGGGGGCGGCATAGCGTGAAACCGCCGCGCTGCCGAATCCGGCGGACGGCGCGTCCGCCTCCGACAGGTGCGCGATGCCGAGGGCGCGGTCGACGGCGAGCGCGACCGGGACGGGGACGGCGCGCAGGACCGCGAGGTGCCCCGCCTCGGCCCGGCCAGCGCCGGGGCGGGCAAGCGCGCGGGCGAGACCGACGACGCTGACGATCCGGCCGGACAGGGCGACGAGGCCGAGGATCGGGAAGGCCGCGCCCGGAACCGGGGTGCAGGGCCGCATCGGCAGCACCTGCGCGACGGCCGACAGCACGATCCCGTAGCGCTCGGAGCCGCAGGCGCAGACGAGGTAGGCGCGGGCTGGTCCCGCCTCCCGGCTCGCGGAGCCCCTGCGGGCGAGCATCGCGGTGCGCGCCGCGCGCTGGGCACGGGCTCGTCCGTCCTGATCCTGCACGTGGTCCGCCGCGCTCACGCCGCCCCCGGTCCGATGCCGTCCCGCGCGGCCGCCGCGCTGCGCGCGATCTCGCCGGCGCCGGCGCCGTCGCCCTCCGGCAGGCGCGCGTCCGGCGACAGGGCTTCGCTCAGGGCGACCGCGTTGTCGAGGGCCCGGCGGGCCTCGGCGGGGCGGCCGATCCCGCCGAGCAGCAGGCCGAGGTGGTAGTGGGCCATCACGAATCCGCGGTCGAGGTAGAGCGCGGCGCGGAACGCCCGCTCGGCCTCCGCCTCGCGCCCGAATCCTTGCGCGAGCAGCCCCTCGTAGAGCCGTAACGGCGCATCGGTCGGCCACGCGGCGAGGGCCTCGCGCAGCATCCGCCACGCCGCGCCGGTGTCGCCCGCATCCGCCAGCGCGCGGATGCTGTGCCGGACATCCCGGGCTGCGGCCGGCGGTGCATCCGCGGGCGCGGGGAGGGGATCGGGCCGCTGCACGGTCGCGGCCGACCGGCCGACCGGGGCCGGCCCGTACGCCGGTGGCCCTGCCGGGGGAACGGGTTCGACGGCAGCGATCGGCAGCGCGGCGCGAACCGGCAGGCGGATGGCGAGGGGGGGCATCGCGAGCGCATCGGGCAGCCGGCGATAGGCCACGGTGCCGGGCAGGTTCACCGCGTCGAGCCAGCCGGAGAAGACGGGACTGGGCTCCGCATGCCCGATCAGCAGCCAGCCGCCGGGCCGCAGGCGCCGCCCCAGGGCATGCACGATCGCGGCGACCGTGTCCGTGCCGAAGTAGATCAGCACGTTGCGGCAGAGGATCAGGTCGAAGTCCCGGAAGCCGTCGGGCGCCGTGCCGTCGAGCAGGCTCATCAGGTTCTGGCGCTCGAAGCGCACCATGCGCCGGAACTCGGGGCGGAGCGCGTACCCGCCCTCGCGGGCCGCGCCGGGGCTCGCAGGCGTGCGCAGGAAGTAGCGCAGGCGCTCCTCCGTCGGCAGGGTGCGCAGCGCCCAGCGGCCGTAAGCGGCGTCGCGCGCCGTGGCCAGCGCCGCGATGCTGATGTCGGTGCCGACGATGCCGATGCGCCACTCGGGGAGCGCCGGCCCGAGGAGCTGGTGCAGCAGGATCGCCACCGAGTACGGCTCGGCGCCGGTGGAGCAGCCCGCGCTCCACACTCGAAGGCTGCGCTCGGGTGCGCGCCCGGCGATCAGGCCCGGCAGGATGGTCTCGCGGAGCGCGGCGAACTGCTCGGCGTAGCGGAAGAAGAAGGTCTCGCCGATGGTGATCTCGGCCTCGAGCGCCGCCCACTCGCCCTCCCCGTCGTCGAGGCGGGCGCCGTAGGCCGCCGCGTCGGCCACGTTGCAGGCCTTGAAGCGGCGGCGCAGGCGGTCGAACAGCAGGTCGTCCTTGTCGGCGTAGTACTGGTGGCCGGTGCGCGCGATGATCCGCGCCTTGAGCGGGGCGTAGCCCGGATCGGCGTGGGGGCTCGGGCCGGCCGGCCGGCGCATGGCGGGACGCGCTCGCCGGTCAGGCCGCCGGCAGCGCGGCGAGCCGCGCCGCGGCCGCGCGCGTCAGCTCGGCGACCCGCGCGCGCTCCTCCGCGGTGAGGATGCGGGCCGGATCGAGGGCGTGCACCAGCCGGTCCCCGCGCCGGATCTCGGCCGCGACGCAGCCGTTGAGGCTGCGGTCGTCCGCCACGGACCGGACCGCGTCGGCCTCGACCGCGACGAGGTCGGTCACCCGGTCGACGAGGAGCGCGCTCGCCGCGTCGGGACTGAGGACGAGGTGGGCGTAGGCGTCGGGCTCGTGGTCTCCCGCGCGCAGGCCGAGCAGGCGGGCAAGGTCGATCACTGGCACGGGGGTGCCGCCGAGGTTGAGGAACCCGGCAAGCCACGCCCCGGCGGCGGGCGGCCGGAACAGCTCGGGCAACGGCAGGATTTCTCCGGCCGCCGCGCGGGGCAGGGCGCAGGGCGTGCCCGCCACGTCGAGGAGCAGGTAGGTGTCGGGCGAGGCCGTCTCGGGGTGGGCCACCGGCGATCAGGGCTCGCGCGTTCGGGAGGTATTCCCAAAACTGATAGGCCGGGCGGACCACGCGAGCAATCGCGACGCTCACCCGCGTGCCGGTCTCCCCGGCGCGGCCCCGGTCGGTCGCGGCGTCGGAGCCCCGTTGACCACCCCTGCGGCCTTCGTTATGAAGCCCGACACTCTTCACGCGGTCTGCCGTTCGGGCGGGCGCGGTTTTGCGAAGCGGGTTCGATGCGCGCGATCCTTATCGTAGCGAAAGCGCCACTGACGGGGCGGCCCTGAGCTAGGGCCGCGATCCGGGCGGTGGCGCATGCAGGGTCCCTCACGGGGCCCTTTTTTGTTGCCCGCGCCGCACCCGCGATATGCAAGACGACCAGGACACGAGGCGAAGGAGGAAGACGATGGGCGGCGAGGTCATGACCGGGGCCGAGATGGTCATCCGGGCGTTCCGGGATCAGGGTGTCGACACGCTGTTCGGGTATCCGGGCGGGGCGGTGCTGCCGATCTACGATGCGCTCTACCACCAGAACGCCCTCAAGCACGTGCTCGTGCGCCACGAGCAGGGCGCGGTGCACGCCGCGGAGGGCTACGCCCGCTCGTCCGGCAAGGTCGGCTGCGTGCTCGTCACCTCGGGCCCCGGCGCCACCAACGTCGTCACGGGGCTCACCGACGCGCTGCTCGACTCGATCCCGCTCGTCTGCATCACGGGGCAGGTGCCGACGCACCTGATCGGCACCGACGCGTTCCAGGAATGCGACACGGTCGGCATCACGCGCCACTGCACGAAGCACAACTACCTCGTCAAATCGATCGACGACCTGCCGCGCATCCTGCACGAGGCGTTCTACGTCGCGCGCCACGGGCGGCCCGGCCCCGTCGTCGTCGACCTGCCCAAGGACATCCAGTTCGCGAGCGGCCTCTACGAGCGCCCCTCCGTCGACGGCCACAAGACCTACCGCCCGGCGGTGAAGGGCGACGCCGAGAAGATCCGCGCGGCCGTCGCGCTGATGGCGCAGGCCCGCCGCCCCGTGTTCTACACCGGCGGCGGCGTCATCAATTCCGGTCCCGAGGCCTCGCGCCTGCTGCGCGAACTGGTCGCCGAGACCGGCTACCCGGTCACGTCCACGTTGATGGGCCTGGGCGCCTTCCCGGCCTCGGACGAGAAATTCCTCGGGATGCTGGGCATGCACGGCACCTACGAGGCCAACCTCGCGATGCACGAATGCGACGTGATGATCTGCGTCGGCGCCCGCTTCGACGACCGCATCACGGGCCGCCTCGACGCGTTCTCGCCGTTCTCGAAGAAGATCCACGTCGACGTCGACGCCTCCTCGATCAACAAGGTGGTCAAGGTCGATGTCGGCATCGTCGGCGACTGCGCCTCGGTGCTCGCCGACATGCTGGAGGCGTGGCGGGCGCTCCCCGCACGGCCCGAGCCGTCCAACCTCGACGGGTGGTTCGCCAAGATCCGCACCTGGAAGGCGCGCGAGTGCCTCGCCTATTGGCCGTCCGGCACGATCATCAAGCCGCAGCACGCGGTGCAGCGGCTCTACGAGGCCTGCAAGGGCCGCGAGACCTACATCACGACGGAGGTCGGCCAGCACCAGATGTGGGCGGCGCAGTACTTCAAGTTCGAGGAGCCGAACCGCTGGATGACCTCGGGGGGCCTCGGCACGATGGGCTACGGCCTGCCCGCCGCCATCGGCACGCAGTTGGCGCACCCGAACGGGCTGGTCATCGACATCGCCGGCGAGGCCTCGATCCTGATGAACATGCAGGAGATGTCCACCGCCGTGCAGTACCGCCTGCCGGTCAAGGTGTTCATCCTCAACAACGAGTACATGGGCATGGTGCGCCAGTGGCAGGAACTGCTGCACGGCTCGCGCTACTCGCAGAGCTACTCGGAGAGCCTGCCGGACTTCGTGAAGCTGGCGGAAGCCTACGGCGCCAAGGGCATCCGCTGCGACAAGCCGGGCGAGCTCGACGGGGCGATCGCGGAGATGCTGGCCCATGACGGCCCGGTGATCTTCGACTGCATCGTCGACAAGACCGAAAACTGCTTCCCGATGATCCCCTCAGGAAAAGCGCACAACGAGATGCTGCTCTCCGACTATCTCGGCGAGACCGGCGTGGAGCTGAGCGACGTGATCTCCGAGGAAGGCAAGATGCTGGTCTGACCGGCCGCATCCGAGGAGACGCGCGATGAACGCCATGAACACCCACTACCCCGATGCCGGCCGGATCGAGCCGACCAACCGGCACACGCTCGCCGTGATCGTCGACAACGAGCCGGGCGTGCTGGCGCGCATCTCCGGGATGTTCTCGGGGCGCGGGTACAACATCGAGAGCCTGACGGTCTCGGAGACGGAGGAGGCGCGCCACCTCTCGCGGCTGACCATCGTCACCACCGGCACCAACGCGGTGATCGAGCAGATCAAGGCGCAGCTCGACCGGCTGGTGCCGGTGCACCGGATCGTCGACCTCACCCTCCAGGGCAGCGCCCTGGAGCGGGAGCTCTGCCTCGTGAAGGTGGCGGGCCAGGGCGAGCACCGCAGCGAGGCGCTCAGGCTCGCCGCCGCCTTCGGCGCGAAGACGCTCGATGCGACGCTGACCTCGTTCGTGTTCGAGCTGACCGGCGCGACCGAGGAGATCGACCGCTTCATCCGCCTGATGACGGTGCTCGGCCTCGTCGAGATCTCCCGCACCGGCATCGCCGCGATGGGGCGCGGGCCCGAGCCGATGTGAGGGATTTCGGCGGTACCGGCGTATGGTGAGGGCGCCGGCTTGCGGGAGGAGCGTCGCGATGGAAGGGGCATTGGAGCGATCGGGGGACGAGTTCCTGGTCAGGATTTCGGCGGCCGACGTGCGGGAACGCGGGTTGCGCGAAGGCCAGACCGTCGAGGTCAAGCCTCAGGCCTCAAAGCGCGAAACGCTCGCAGACATGATCGCCGAAATGGATCGGCTCGGACCGTCGTATCGGCCGGAACTGGTCGATTGGGGACCGGACGTCGGCGCCGAGATCATCCGTGACGACGGACGCGCAGCGACTTGATCCACCGGATGCCGGCGATCCGGTCTGAGTTGATCTGCGTCCGACGCTCGGTCACGAACAGGCCGGCGCAAGGCCCGCTCTCGTCCTGACCGACCGCGACTTCCACCAGCGTGGTACCGCATCCATCGTCTGTCCGATCACACAGAACATCCGGCCGTGGCCGATGAAAGTCTTTCTGCCGCCGAGCCTCGTGGTGTAGGGCGCGATCCTGACCGACCAGATCCCCAGCGCGGATCGCACGAGGCGCGGCTTCCGCCAAATCGGCGGCGTGCCCGACAAGATTCTCGACGTGATTCACCGCAAGATCGCGACTGTGATCGGCCTATCTCTCGATTTCTAGACACGAGACGCGAGTCATGACCGGACCTACTCTCTACTACGCCCCGGGCGCCTGCTCGCTCGCCTCCCACATCGCGCTGGAGGAGGCGGGCGCCCCCTACGAGACCGTGCGCCTGAACCTCCAGGCCGGCGACCAGCGCGGGGCGGCATACCTCGCGATCAACGAGCGCGGCCGCGTGCCGGCCCTGGTCGAGGGCGCGTGGGTGCTCACCGAGAACTCGGCGATCCTGCGCCACGTCGCCCGCGCGCACCCCGACGCCGGCCTCTGGCCGGAGAACCTGCGCGGTCAGGCCATCGCCGACGAGTGGCTGTGCTGGCTCTCGACCAACCACCATCCGACCTACGCCCACATCCGCCGGCCGGGGCGCTACGCGACGGACGAGGACGCGTTTCCGGGCATCCAGGCCAAGGCTCTGGATACCTACGGCGACCTCTGCACCATGACCGAGGTGCGGCTCTCGAACGGCGGCTGGGCCGTGGACGGCCGCTACAGCGTGGTCGATCCCTACCTGCTGACGTTCTGGACCTGGGCCCACGGTCCCGCCTGCCGCTTCGACATGGGCGAGCGCTTTCCCGCCTGGACTGCCCACGCGCGGGCCATGGCCGAGCGCCCCGCGGTCCGCACCGTGTTCGCGCGCGAAGGCCTCGACCTGCCGGCCTGAGCCCGGCGCAGGGCGGCAACGCGGTGATTCGCCCTTTCGTCGAGGGGGCCACCTCGCTAGAAGCCGAGCACAGCTAAGGGCTCCCACGGAAATAAGTGCTTCGCCCCGCGAGGCGAATCCTCCTGTAAACTCTGGTGGGTCGAAGCACTTATTTCCGTGGGGACCCAAGGCCGCGGGCGCCCGAGCGCGCCACGTCCACCGACCCACCGAGGAAGAGACCGCCATGCGGGTGTACTACGATCGCGACGCAGACCTGAACCTGATCAAGGGGCGCAAGGTCGTCATCGTCGGCTACGGCAGCCAGGGCCACGCCCACGCGCTGAACCTGCGCGATTCCGGGTGCAAGGACCTCGTCATCGCGCTCCGCGAGGGTTCGGCCACCGCGAAGAAGGCGGAAGGCCAGGGCTTCACGGTGATGAACGTCACTGATGCGGCGAAGTGGGCCGACGTGGTGATGATGCTCACCCCCGACGAGCTGCAGGGCGACATCTACCGGGAGTCGCTTCACACCAACATGAAGCAGGGCGCGGCGCTGCTGTTCGCCCACGGCCTCAACGTCCACTTCAACCTGATCGAGCCGAGGGCGGATCTCGACGTGCTGATGGTCGCGCCGAAGGGCCCCGGCCACACGGTCCGCTCCGAGTACCTGCGCGGCGGCGGCGTGCCGACGCTGATCGCCATCGCCCAGGACGCGTCCGGCAACGCGCACGACCTCGGCCTGTCCTACGCCTCGGCCAACGGCGGGGGACGTGCCGGCATCATCGAGACCACCTTCAAGGAGGAGTGCGAGACCGACCTCTTCGGCGAGCAGGCCGTGCTCTGCGGCGGCCTCGTCGAGCTGATCAAGGCGGGCTTCGAGACGCTCGTCGAGGCGGGCTACGCCCCCGAGATGGCCTACTTCGAGTGCCTGCACGAGGTGAAGCTCATCGTCGACCTCATCTACGAGGGCGGCATCGCCAACATGAACTACTCGATCTCCAACACCGCCGAGTACGGCGAGTACGTGACGGGTCCGCGCATCGTCACGCCCGAGACCAAGGCCGAGATGAAGCGCGTGCTCACCGACATCCAGTCGGGCACCTTCACCCGCAACTGGATGCTGGAGAACAAGGTCAACCAGACCTCGTTCAAGGCGACGCGCGCCAAGCTCGCCGCCCACCCGATCGAGGAGGTCGGCGCGCGCCTGCGCGGGATGATGCCGTGGATCTCCGAGAAGGCGCTCGTGGACAAGACCAAGAACTGACGCCGTTGGCGGGCGGCCGGACTTCACCCGGCAGGGCGCGATCCAGGCCGGCCTCGCGCGAGCGGGACCGGCCTGGATCGCGCCTCGGGCAACCTCGGCAATCGCCTGCGCCGATCGGGCGGACACTCATGACCGCGACCAGAACAGCCCCGCACGCGAAACGATGAGGGCGTTCAGGAGGAAGGCCCGGGTCAACGGCCCGCGCTACATCCACACGCACCGGAAGGTCGCGCAGAACCGCTACGTGCCGACGCCCGACACGGAGACGCCGCTCGCCCTGTGGAAACGCCGCGGCATGGTCGGCGACGTGATCCCGGAAGCGGACAAGGCCCGCGTCGCGCGGGAGGGCCGGATCGACCTGCCGGACTACGAGGCGCGGGGTCGCGCGCGGCGAGAGCCGACTCCAGCTCACGCGCCGAGCAGACCGGCCAGATCGGCGGCTGCCGCGGTGAGGGAGATGCTCGGAGCGGCTTCGAAGACCGGCGCGCGGATGATCGTCACACCGCCGTGAGCCGCGTCCGCCGGACGAAGCCGACGATGTCCTTGACCGCCTCCAGCGTCGGCGCGGCGATGGCCTCGGCGCGCTCCGAGCCGTCGGCGAGCACCGCGTCGATGTGGCTCGCGTCGGCCGTGAGCCGCTTCATCTCGGCGGCGATGGGGCTGAGCGTCTCGACGGCGAGTTCCACCAGTGCGCCCTTGAAGGCGGAGAACTGCGCGCCGCCGTACTCGGCCAGCACCGCCTCGCGGGTCGTGCCCTTCAGGCCGGCGAAGATGCCCACGAGGTTGTCGGCCTCCGGCCGGCCGGCGAGTCCCGCCGCCTCGGAGGGCAGGGCGTCCGGATCGGTCTTGGCCTTGCGCACCTTCGAGGCGATGGCGTCGGCATCGTCCGTGAGGTTGATGCGCGAGTTGTCCGAGGCGTCGGACTTCGACATTTTCTTGGTGCCGTCGCGCAGGGACATGATGCGGGCGGCCGGGCCGCCGATCAGCGGCTCGGTCAGGGGGAAGAACCCCTCGTTTTCGCCGTTCCCGTGCCCGTGCGCGGCGATGGAGGCCGCAAAATCGGTGTTGAACTTCTGCGCGATGTCGCGGGTCAGTTCGAGGTGCTGCTTCTGGTCCTCGCCCACCGGCACGTGCGTCGCCCGGTAGGCGAGGATGTCGGCCGCCATCAGCACGGGGTAGTCGTACAACCCGATGGACGCGGCCTCGCGGTCCTTGCCGGCCTTGTCCTTGAACTGGGTCATGCGGTTGAGCCAGCCGAGCCGCGCGACGCAGTTGAACACCCAGGCGAGTTCGGCGTGCTGCGGCACCTGGGACTGGTTGAAGACGATTGCGCGCGTCGGGTCGATGCCGGCGGCGAGGAAGGCGGCCGTCACCTCGCGGATCTGGCCCTTGAGGGCCTCCGGGTCCTGCCACAGGGTGATCGCGTGCAGGTCGACGACGCAGTACAGGCACTGCGCGTCGCGCGCCTGCATCTCCACGAAGCGCTTGATGGCGCCGAGATAGTTGCCGAGGTGCAGGTTCCCGGTCGGCTGGACGCCGGAGAACACCAGTTCCTTGAATGCGGCCATCGCGCGCCACCCCCCGCCGCCGTACCGGACCAGACCGTGCCGCGCGCGAGGCGGTTTCTGAACCGGCGGCCGGGGAGGGTCAAGGTGAGGCTCAAGGCTCGCGGTACGCGGTTTGCGCGCTCGGGCAGAGGTCGAGCAGCACGCAGCGCCCGCAGGCGGGCTTGCGGTAGTGGCACACCTGCTGGCCGTGCAGCATCAGGATCTCGTGGTTGTCGTAGAGGTCCTGCGCCGACCAGTCCGCCGGAAGCTGCCCCCGCAGGATCGGGTGCGAGGGGCCGACATCGACCCGGGGGCCGATCAGGCCGAGGCGCTGCGCCACGCGGTGGTGGTGGCTGTCGACCGGAAGCGCCGGCATCCGCAGCACCGAGAACGCCAGCACCGCGGCGCTCGTCTTCGGCCCGATGCCGGGGATTGCCTCGAGCCACGCCCGGGCCGCGTCCACCGACAGGTCGCCCAGGAAGTCGAGCGACAGGGCGCTGCGCCGGTCCCGCACCGCGCGCAGGGCCGCCTGGATGCGCGGCGCCTTAAGCTCCGGCCACGTGACGCCGCGGATGTCCGCCTCGACCTCGGCGACGGGGGCCTCGATGAGGTCGGCCCAATCGGGGAAGCGTGCGCGCAGCGCCTTGAAGGCCCGGCCCGAATCGGCATTGCGGGTGCGGTGCGACAGCAGGGAGGAGACCAGCTCGGAGAGCGGATCGAGGCCGCGGAAGTACGGGATCGGGCAGCCGTAGACCGGGCAGAGCCGCCGGTGGACTTCGAGCGCCTTGCGTTCGATCTCGCCGGCCTGCGCCGAGGCGACCGTGCGGGAGCCGCGGGGGTCGGGACCGGCGAGGTCGTATCCGGGGGCGATGGTCATGCGGGCGGAATCCGCCGGACCGCATGCCGGTTCCCGGCATCGGAACCGCAGGTGAGCGGCGGTTCGGCGCACCGGGCCGGGCGCGACGGCCGGACGGGGACCTGCGCACGATCCGGGTTCCGTGCGATCAGCGTTCCCGGTGGGGTCAAGCCCGCGCGGCGGCTCCGGGGAACCGGTCGCGCCACGCCGGCGGCGAGCCGAGCAGATCCGCGGCGGACTGTGCCTGCGCGATGCCGGCAAGGCGCGTTGCGGAGAACACCCCGATCGCGACCGCGCGCGCCAGCACCTGGGCCGCCATGTCGCCCAGCCGCGCGAGGTCGCCGACCGGGTCGGCCGCCGGCACCACGCCCGTGGCGACGGAGAACACCGCGTCCCCGTCGAGCGGCGTGTGGACCGGCTGGATCGCACGGGCGAGGCCTACCTGGGCCGCCACCGCGAGGCGGCGGCACTGCGCCTTGGTGAGCCGCGCATCGGTGGCGACCACGGCCAGCGTCGTGGCGGCGCCGGAGAGCGTGCGGGCGGGGAAGTCGAGGGCGCCGTCCGGCACTGCCGCGGGCAGGCCGAGGCCGCCGAACTCGGCGCCGCGCTCGAACGGGGCCGCCCAGAAGTGCGGGCCGTCGCCGACGGTGACGCGGCCGAAGGCGTTGACGGCCGCGAGCGCGCCGACGCGGAAGCCCGTGCCGGGAACGAGCGCCGAGGCGGAGCCGATCCCGCCCTTGAGGTTTCCCGTCCGTGCGCCGGTGCCGGCCCCGACCGAGCCGAGGGCGAAATCCGCGCGGGCTGCCGCGGCCGCGGCGAACCCGAGCTCGCGATAGGGCGGATAGCGCCCCCAAGCCTTGTCGCCGCCGTTGAGGAGGTCGAACAGGATCGCGCCCGGCACGATCGGCACCCGCATCCCGCCGACCGGGAAGCCGCGCCCGGCTTCCGCGAGCCACGCGACCACGCCCGCGGCGGCATCGAGGCCGAAGGCCGAGCCGCCCGACAGCACCAGGGCATCGATGCCCTCCACCGTGCGCTCGGGGTCGAGCAGGTCGGTCTCGCGGGTGCCGGGGCCGCCGCCGCGCACGTCGACGCTTGCAACGAACGGCCGGTCGAACACGAGCGCGGTGACGCCGCTCGCGATCCGTTCGGCCGAAGCGTGGCCGACGCGGATGCCGGCGATGTCGGTGATGCGGTTCATGGCCGGCAGCATGGCACGGCGGAAGGGCGGCCGCACAGCTTGAGCGTTGGGCGGAACGGGTTCAAATTCGCGCCCATGGCCGATACCCCAACCATCCGTCCCGTGGCCCGCGGCGACCACGCGCAGTGGCTTCCCCTCTGGGAGGGCTACAACCTGTTCTACGAACGCGTCGGGCCGGCCGCGATCCCGTCCGAGGTCACCCAGGCGACCTGGGACCGTTTCTTCGACGCCTACGAGCCGATGCACGCGCTGGTGGCCGAGCGTAACGGCCGGCTGATCGGGCTGACGCACTACCTCTATCACCGCACGACGTCGGCCTACGCGCCGTTCTGCTACCTGCAGGACCTGTTCACGTCGCGGGACGCGCGCGGGCAGGGGGTGGGCCGGGCGCTGATCGAGGGGGTCTACGCGGAGGCTCGGCGCGCGGGCTCGCCCCGGGTCTACTGGCAGACGCACGAGACGAACGCGACGGCGATGCGCCTCTACGACGCGGTCGGGGACAAGTCCGGCTTCGTCGTCTACCGCAAGGCGCTCTGATCCGCGGACGCTCCGACGACGGGGAAGCGGAGGCGTCCGAAGAGCGCATCCCATCAGGAACTTGGCGCTGCGACCCGATGCGGCATGATCGGGCGCGGCTTGCGTCGAGCGGCCGTCCACGGCGGGGCACAAGCGCAGGAAGGCGGACGCGTGCCGCGCTCCGCAACCTCGACCTTGTGGACGCGCGCGCCGCCCCGCCCCGCCGGGAGCCGGTCCGTGCTAAGGCATCGTGCCGGGCCTGTCCCGGCGGCGTGCGAACCGGAGCGGGGATGGCGTTCGGCATCGAAATGGGGCTCGGCCTCGACGGAGCCGGGCAGGGGCAGCCGGCGCGGCTCGACCTGGAGGAGCTGCTCGCCACCCGCCTGCTCGTCCAGGGCAATTCCGGTTCCGGCAAGTCGCACCTGCTGCGCCGCCTGCTGGAGCAGAGCGCCGGCCACGTGCAGCAGGTCGTCGTCGACCCCGAGGGCGACTTCGTGACGCTCGCCGAGGCGCACGGCCACCTCGTCGTCGATGGCGGGCACGGAGAGGCCGACCTCCAGGCGATCGCGGCGCGCGTGCGGGCCCACCGGGTCTCGGTGGTGCTCGACCTCGAGAGCCTCGACATGGAGGCGCAGATGCGCGCGGCGGCGGCCTTCCTCGGCGGCCTGTTCGAGGCCGAGCGGGCGCACTGGTATCCCTGCCTCGTGGTGGTCGACGAGGCGCAGATCTTCGCGCCCACGGCGGCCGGCGACGTCTCGGACGAGGCGCGCAAGATCGCGCTGGGGGCGATGACCAACCTGATGTGCCGCGGGCGCAAGCGGGGACTGGCCGGCATCATCGCCACGCAGCGGCTGGCCAAGCTCGCCAAGAACGTCGCGGCCGAGGCCACCAACTTCCTGATGGGCCGCACCTTCCTCGACATCGACATGGCGCGGGCCGCCGACCTGCTGGGCCTCGACCGGCGCGGGGCGGAGCGGTTCCGCGATCTCGCGCGCGGCGAGTTCGTCGCGCTCGGGCCGGCCCTCAGCCGCCGGCCGCTGGCCCTGCGGATCGGACCCGTCACGACCGGGGCGCGCGCGGCGGCACCGACCCTGATCCCGCTGCCCGACGCCGCGGACGCCGACCTGCGCGCGAAAATCCTGGCACCGGCCGAGGACGGGTTCGCCTACGCGCCCCGCGCCGCCCGCCCGGTACAGATGCCGCGGGTCAGCCCGGCGGACCTGATGCGGGACCTCGCCGCCCACCGGTCGGAGCCGGCACCCGCGCGCCCCGCCCTCGACGAGGCCGGGAACCGGGCCGGCTGCGAGGCGATCGTGCGCGGCCTCGTCGCCGAGCCCGAGGCCGGGCGTCAGTCGGCGGCGGTCATCTATCAGGACTTCCTGGTGCGCTGCCGGATGCGCGGCCTCGACGGCGAGCGCCTCGGCCTGCCGGCCTTCCGCAGGAGCCTGAGCGTGGCGCGGGCCGGGATCGACGAGGCGTCCGCGAGCCCGGACGGCGACGCGCGCTGGGCGGAGGCGCAAGAAGTGGCTGCGGGGATGCCCGAGGACGTGCAGGGCCTGTTCCTGCTCCTCGCGCGCGCGGCGCTCTCCGGGGCGCCGTGCCCGGGCGATGCGGTGCTCGCGCGCGCCATCGGCAGCCGCTCGCCCGGCCGCGCCCGGCGGCTGTTGGGCTACATGGAGAGCCGCGGCGCCATCGTCTGCCGGACGGACTTCTCCAAGAACCGCATCGTCGCCCTGCCGGCCCTCGGCTGCGAGACCGCCCCCGGCGACGCGAAGGCGGAGGCCGCCGACTCGGCGATGCCCGAGGCGGCCGAGGCCGGCGCAGGCCTGGGCCTCTTCGCCGCCGAGTGACATCGAGGGTGTTCTCATGCGGCGGCGCCCGTCTCAGCCCTCCACGGCAGGGGCGGGCTGACAGGGCGCTGCCCGGCCTCAGCGCGCCTCACGCGACGCCGGTTCAACCGCCGTGGGTCGGGCATGACGGCGCGTCGGGCGTTTCGTGAGGAGCGCTCAGTCCGGCGCGCTGAGCCGCAGGAGATCCGCGATCAGCGTCTCGGCCGAATCGGCCACGCTGAGCCCGTCGGTGACGAGCCTCAGGTCGGGGGCCAGCGGCGCCTCGTACGGGGCGGAGATGCCGGTGAAGTCGGGGATCGCGCCGGTGCGGGCCCGGTCGTAGAGCCCCTTCGGATCGCGGGCCTCGCAGACGGAGAGCGGCGTGTCGATGAACACCTCGCGGAACGGGATGTCGCCCGCGATCCGCCGCGCCTCTGCCCGCTCGTCGCGGAACGGCGAGATCAGCGAGACGACGACGATCAGCCCGGCCTCGGCCATCAGCCGCGCCGTCTCGGCCGCGCGCCGGATGTTCTCGGCCCGATCGGCCTCCGAGAAGCCGAGGTCGCGGTTGAGGCCGTGGCGCAGGTTGTCGCCGTCGAGGACCATCGCGTGGCGGCCCGCCTCCGTCAGCGCCCGATCGACGGCGTTGGCGATGCTCGACTTGCCCGCCCCGGACAACCCGGTGAACCACGCGATCACCGGCCGCTGGTTCAGGCCGCGCCAGCGCGCCTCGCGGGGCTGGAGCACCTGCCACGTCAGATTCTTCGGGTCCGAACGGCTTTCCGGCAACGGGAGGGACCTCCTGAGGACATCTGCGGGCGACGCCACCCCCTCCCGGAAGCCGCCGAACGGCTTCTAAGCAGGTTTCGCAGAAGTGCCCCGCGGTTTTGCGAAACCTGCGACAGGCCAAGAACCTGAGCAGGCTCGTGTTGGCAGGCCAACGCGAGCCTGCTTAGCCGGATCATGCCCCGAACGGAACCCGTCCTCACGCCCGCGGGATCGGGGCCTCCGGCGCGCGCGGGATCGGACGCGGGCGGCCCTCGTCGTCGATGGCCACGAAGGTGAAGGTCGCCGCCGTCACCTTCTCGCGGGTCTGCGTGCGGAAGCGCCGGGCCCAGGCCTCGACCGCGATCTTCATCGAGGTGCGGCCGACATGCTCGATCCGGGTGTAGACGCAGAGCACGTCGCCGATCCGCACCGGGCGGATGAAGGTCATCGCATCGAGGGCCACGGTGACGACCCGACCCTCGGCCCGGTCGACGCCGGCGATGCCGCCGGCCTGATCCATCTGCGACAGCACCCAGCCGCCGAAGATGTCGCCGTTGGCGTTGGTGTCGGCCGGCATCGCGATGGTGCGGACCGTGAGGTCGCCCTGCGGTTCGTCGGCGCTTCTCCCGTCCATGCCGCTGCCCTCTCGTGCGCGGTCGAGACTATGCCCTGTGCGCCCACCGGTGGAAGAGGGTTGTCACGGCATCAGACCGGCAAGCTTCAGCGCGGCCGCCAGGAACACGGCGGCAGCACACAGGAGACAGTCGAGCGGAATCGATCGCCAGAGGTCGCGCGCGATCATCTCGCGCGTCGCGATGTCGTCCATGGATGCATTCCTCCCGAGCGAACCGATCTGATGCCGGCCGTCCCGAAGCGGTCAGCCTACAGCAGAACCGGCCGGAACGCAGCCCGCTTCGTTATTTCGGGACGGGACATGAAAAACCCGGCGGCCCAATGGGCCGCCGGGTGCAGATCCCGGGTTCGGAACGCGCTTCGGCTCAGTAGTAGAACCGGCGTGGCCCGTAGAAGCGACGGCCGTAATAGGGGCGCCGATAGAACGGACGCGGACCGTAGAAGGGCCGGCGGTAGTAGGGACGCGGGCCGTAGAAGCGGCGACCGTAGTACTGCGCCTTCTCGGCGACGGCCGGCGCCGCCTCGGTCTGCAGAGCGAGGCCGGGGCCGACCGGTGCGGCGGAAGCGCCGTGCGGCGCAACGGCGGCCAAGCCCAGTACCAGCAGGGCGGCGAGCAGGAATTTCCTCATCGCAGGTCTCAGCTTCTTCATGGACGGGAGGGTTCGAGCGGGGACGGTGCCCGAGCCGCTGAAACGCACGAAGTCTGCAAAGCGTTTCGTGGCGCGCGCTGCGTTTTCTGCCGCGCTCAGGCCATCTGCGTCGTCATGTCAATGATGGCCGCGGTGCCGCTCTGGCGCACCAGGGCGATGCCGTGCTCGCAATCCTCGCGGCGATGGTAGCCCTCTCCGGACTCGGCGACGATGGCTCCGTTCTGCGCCCGCAGGCGCCAGCGCCAGTGCCCCGGCGCGTCGCGGTAGAGTTCGAATCGCATGGACAGGCGCTCCCGTTGACCTCGGCCATCCCGAGATGGGTGGCCGGGAAGCCGCCGGCAATATGCGCGACGGCTCCGGCGGTCGGATGCGCGAACGGCCGCCCCGGGCATCCGGGGCGGCCGTTGTCATCGCTGCGGCGAGGGGGTCAGGAGCGCGGGCTGCGATCGAGCCAGCCGATCGCACGGCCTTCGCCGCCGCCGAGCGGGCGGTTGTTGCCGGTCTGGCGCGGGCGCTCGCCGGGCGCGTGCTCGGGCCGGGGCCGCTCGCCCTGAGGACGAGCGCCGCGGGCCTCCTGGACCCGGGAGTCCTGCGGGCGACCGAAACCGCGGCCCGGCTCCGCGGAACGATTGCCGCTGGGACGGCCCTGCGCGGGCCGCCCACCGAAGCCCTGACCGGGACGGGCTTGGCCCGGGCGCCCGCTGGGACGCTGGCCGCGGGTCTCGGGCCGGCGCTCCTCGGCCTGGGCAATCTCGGCCGCTTCCTGGCGGGAGGGGGCGACGAAATCCGCGGGGAAGGGGGCGACCGCGATCTTCTGGCGGGTCAGGCGCTCGATGTCGCGCAGATACGCCCGCTCCTCGTCGTTGCAGAACGAGATCGCGAGCCCGTCGGCGCCGGCCCGCGCGGTGCGGCCGATGCGGTGGACGTAGCTCTCCGGTACGTTCGGCAGGTCGAAGTTGACGACGTGGCTCACCGCCTCGACGTCGATGCCGCGGGCGGCGATGTCGGTGGCGACCAGCACCCGGCAGGCGCCGTCCTTGAAGGCGGCAAGCGCCCGCTCGCGCTGCGGCTGGGACTTGTTGCCGTGGATGGCCGAGGCCGCCGTGCCGACCTTCTCCAGCCCGCGCACGACCCTGTCGGCCCCGTGCTTGGTGCGGGTGAAGACCAGCACGCGCTCGATCTTCGGGTCGCGCAGGATGTGGGCGAGCAGGGCCTGCTTGGCGCCCGTGTGGGCGAAGATCACCTGCTGCTCGACGCGCTCGGCGGTCGTCGCGATGGGCGTCACGGCGACCTGCACCGGATCGCGCAGGTACTGGTCGGCGAGGCCGGCGATGTTCTTCGGCATGGTGGCCGAGAAGAACAGGCTCTGGCGCTTGGCCGGCAGCAACCGCACGATGCGCTTGAGGGCATGGATGAAGCCGAGGTCGAGCATCTGGTCGGCCTCGTCGAGGACGAGGATTTCGACGCCCTCCAGCGTCAGCGAGCGGCGCTCGATCAGGTCGATCAGGCGGCCCGGCGTCGCGACGAGGATGTCGACGCCCGGGGCCAGCGCCCGCTCCTGGCGGCCGATGGTGACCCCGCCGAACACGACGGTGTTCGTCAGCGGCAGGTACTTGCCGTAATCCGAGAAGCTGTCGGCGATCTGGTTGGCAAGCTCGCGGGTCGGCGAGAGCACCAGCACGCGGCAGCCGCGGCGCGGGGCATGGCGCTTCTCGAGGCTGAGGCGGTGCAGGATCGGCAGGGCGAAGGCCGCGGTCTTGCCGGTGCCAGTCTGGGCGATGCCGCAGAGGTCGCGGCCCTCCATCGCCGGGCGGATCGCCTGCGCCTGGATCGGGGTGGGCGTGTGGTAGCCGGCCTCTTCGAGCGCCCGCAGCACGGGCTGGGCGAGGCCGAAATCGGTGAACTGGGTCAAGGGGAGACTTCCAAAGGCAGCCGAATCGCGTAGCAGCCCGGCTCGGTCGAGCGATGCCGCTGAATATGTGGGGGTGCGATCCGTAGAGCAGGAGGCTGCCCGCGTGATGGGGCGGCCCGGGTGCATGCACGTTATGAAGAGAGGGGCCGGACATTCGGAGGGCGCTTGAACGCCGTCCCTCGTATCCGTCACGCAACCCTCTCAAGCGGACCCGTCTGTCGGCCGCTGACGCTGCAGGTGCGACATGCACGTTCGCAACTGCGAAGTCAAGGCGAAGCCATCGGCCTCGACCCGCCGCGATCCCCGCCGTCCGGCACGACCGGTGCAGACCCGAGGCATGCCGCGCCGCCTGTACCCTCACGATGTCCCGCGGCGGAACCGATCCGTCCCGATGGGGGATTTCGCCTCCGTCCGATCCGACGTGAGCCGCCGATGATCGCGCGGCACACCGCAACCTACCTCGGATCGCGGGGCGTGGCCGCCGCCCTCAACCTCGGGTCGGTGGCGGTGTTCACCCGGCTCGCGCCGCCGGAGAGCTACGGCACCTACCTCTACATCCTGTCCTGGGCGCTGGTGCTCTACGGCGCCACCTGCCAGTGGCCGAAATTCGCGTTCTTCGCCCTCTACGAGGAGGCGAGCGAGTCGGCGCAGGTCGGCACCGTGGTGCGCATCCTCCTGTGCTCCCTGGCGCTGGCGGGCCTGGGAAGCCTGCTCGCGGTCACGCTCCACCTCGTCCCGGCTAGGATCGCCGGCGCCATCGTCGCGCTGGCGCTCGGCACCACCCTGTTCGAGGGCGCGACCGAGATCGCGCGGACCCGGCTCAGGGCCGAGGCCGTCGCGGTCTCGGTCGTCGCCCGCGGCGTGCTGATCCTCAGCCTCGGCAGCGCCGTGCTGGCGGTCTCGGGCGACGCCGTGCACCTCGCGCTCGCGGTGGCGGCCGCCTACGGGCTCGCCTCGGTGCCCGCCATGGTCACCGTCGTGCCGCTGATGCCGGGGCGCGGCAACCGCGCCGAGGCGCTGCGCCTGATCGCCTACGGCTGGCCGCTGGTCCTGTCCTTCGGCATCGCCGCGCTGGCCCAGGTCGTCGACCGATTGATCGTCGTGAAGACGGTCGGGGCGGAGGAACTCGGCGCCTACGGGGCGATCGCCGATTTCCTGAAGCAGAGCTTCGTCGTGTTCGGCGAGGCGCTCGCCCTGTCGCTGATCTCGATCGCCAAGCGGGAGGCGCGCGCGGGCGGGATGGCGGCGGCCTCCGCGGTGCTGGCCGACGCCGCCCGCGCCATGGCGCTGGTCGCGGCCTTCGGCGCGGCGTTCTTCCTCAACTTCGACGGCCTCGTGGTCTCGATCCTGCTCGGGCCGGATTACCGCGCGGGGGCGATGGCGCTGGCCCCGGTGCTGATCGCGGCCAGCATCCTGATGATGTTCCGCGCGTACTACTTCGGTCAGATCATCTACTTCACGAATTCCAGCCGGCTCGACGCGGTGGCGTCGGCGGCGACGCTGGCCACCGTCGGCGTGCTGGCGCTGGCGCTGATCCCGCACCTCGGCGTCGCCGGCGCGGCGATCGCCTTCGCGGCGGGGCAGGCAGCAGCCTGCCTCGTGTTCATCCTCGGCGCGAACGGCCGAGCGTCCGGGTTGCCGGCGATGCCGCTGCCGCTCGCCGACTTCGCCGGCATCGCCGGCCTCGCCCTCCTCGCCGGAGATGCGGCCGCCGCGATCGGCCTGCTGCCGGGCGGGGAAGGGGGGGCGGCGCGGGCGCTCCGGTTCGGCTTGCTGGTGGCGGGTTTCCTCGCCGCACTCTGGCGCTACGACATCGTCGGCATCGCTGGCGTGGTGCGTGGCCGGCTCGGGCCCGCGCCGCGATGACGCCCAGTCCGACCGCCGCGCTGCCGGGCGGCCTGTTCGCAGCGGTCCGGAGCCTCGATCCGTCCGCGCCCTTCATCGAGGCCTGGAGGAGGCTCGGCGCGCAGGCGCTGGTCGCCAACCCGTTCTACGAGGCGGATTACGCGCTCCACGCGGCGCAGGCCTTCGGCGCGGGCGTGCGGCTCCTGATCGTCGCCGACCGCCCGCCCGAGGCGCCCGGCGCGCGCCTCCTCGCCCTATGGCCCCATCGCGCCTCGCGCACCCGCTGGGGCTTGCCCCTGCCGGTGCTGATGGGCTGGACGCACGGCTTCTGCCCGCTCGGCGTGCCGCTGCTCGACGCGGCCGAGACGGAGCGCGCGTGGGCCGCCCTCCGCGCCGCGCCCCGCGCCCTCGGCCTTCCCCCGCGGCTGCTGATGCTGAACGCGCCCGCGGACGGTCCCTTCGCCGCGCACGTCGACGGACGGGGAAGCCTGCGCCGGATCGCCGTCTGGCCGCACGCCCGCGCCGTCCTCGACCTCGCCGGCCTGACGGCGGACGCGCGAACGGCGTATCTCGGGGCCGTGAGCGCGAAGCGACGGCGCAAGCTGCGGCTCGGACGCGAGCGCCTGGAGGCCGGCGGTCCGGTCGTGCTGGAGACCGTCACCGAGGGCACCGCATTGATGGACGCGCTCGACGACTACGTCGCCCTGGAGACCATGGGCTGGAAGGGCCGCGCCGGCACCGCGCTGGGAAACCGCCCGCTGGAGGCCGCCTTCATGCGCGGGATGGTCGCCGCGCTGGGTGCGCGGGGGCGCCTGCGCATCGACCGCCTGCGCCGCGGCGGACGGACGCTGGCCGCCGCGATCCTGCCGCTCACGGGGGAGGCGGCCTTCGTGCTCAAGATCTCCTACGACGAGGCGGACGCCCCCGGTGCGCCGGGGGTGCAGCTCGTCCACCGCCTGACGCAGTCCGTGCTCGGTGCGGGCAGCCCGACGACGATCGATTCCTGCGCAGCCCCCGACTACCGCCTCGCCGAGACGTTCTGGACCGGACGGCGGCGGATCGCCCACCTGCTGATCGAGGGCTCGCCCGATCCGCTGTTCCCGCTGGCCGCTGCCCTGGAGCGCGCCCGCGAGCGGGTCTCGCGGTGGCGCGCGGCGCGCCGGGCGGGATAGGCGCCGGCCGTCGGACCCGGATCGTTGCCTCCGGCACGGCGCGAACCGCTTCGCACACCCAGGCGACCATCAGGCGCGGACGGAGGATGCCCGAGCCGGAGCACCACGCCGCGAAGCCGCCGAAGCTGACGTCGCCCCGGGGCACCGACGCCCGCGCCGCCCTGCAGGAGGCGGCCCGTGCCTTCGCCCGCGACGTGGTGATGCCGCTGGCCGACGAACACGATCGGCGGCATCGCGCTCTCGGAGCCGACCGCGGGCTCGGACCTCGCCGGCGTGCGGACGCGGGCCGTGCGCGACGGCGGCCGCTGGGTTGCTCACCGGCACCAAGCACTGGGTCGGCGTCGCACTGGCCGCGGACGTCATCGAGGTCCTGGCGCGCACCCGCGACCCGGAGGCCGGAGCGCCGCGCTCGGCCGGGCTGGAGCCGTTCCGTGGTCAAGGCGCCGGGCGCGTTCCTCGCGGGCATGACGGGCCACATCATCGACGGGATCGGCGATCGCGGCCTCCTGACGTGGCAGCTCGAACTCGACCGCGGTGTTCTGGCGCAAACGCCACAAGTGTTCCGAAGGGTCTGCGCTCAACTCAAGGCTTCCGTCCTAAAGCCGGAAGCGTATCGTGAGGGTCGCGGCGCGAAGAGCGCGTTCCGTGACCTGATCGAGCCGTTCGGGGGGGAACGCTTGAAGTTGGCGCCCCGGTCCTTCGTCAGGAAGCCCTCTAGCTTTTTCGGGCGGTCATTCCATCAGCTTCTGCATGGCATCGTTTCGCTCGAGACTGGTTTCCCGTGCCTGCGGAGACCATCCGGGAGAGTCGCCGGGGCGGTCCGCGTCGGGATCGTGCCGCCGGGCGACCGACGCCCTCCTCACGGCTGGCCGGCGGGCGTCCCCCCGCCGGAACGGACCCGCGCCAGGGTGCGGGCGAGGCGCTGGGCCATCTGCTCGCGAAGGGCCTCGGCCACCTCGATATCGACGAGGCGCCAGCTCCAGCCGCGCAGGCGCAGCCGCACCCGGAGCTGTTCGCCCCGCGGGGCGTCCGGCGGCGCGGCGATCACCGCCGTGCGAAATCCCCGCATCTCGGAGGTCAGCCAGTAGGGGAACAGGCGCCCGATCCGGTCGAGGCCGAGGCCCGCCGGACGAACGTCGGCCGGCCGCGGAAGGTCGAGGCTCTGGGGCCAGCCGTCGTCGAGGAGGTCGATCACCGTCTCCGGCGTCACCATCGACTCGGCCAACGCCAGGGCGATGCCGACCGCGGCCTCGTTCAGGCGCTGGCGGTCCTTCGGATCGATCTCCGGATCGGCCTCGGTCGCGGCGCGCAGGGCGGCGGTGGTCTGCCGGACCAGCGACAGGCGCAGCGTGCGGAAGTTGACGTGGCGCTCGATGTAGCCCGCGTCGCGCGCCTTCACCGCGCGGGCGAGATCGTAGAGCGACCAGAGCGGCGTCAGCGTGAACGCGAACCAGCCGAGCACCGCAACGAGGGGGAGCGCCCACCAGCGCATGGCGCACCTAACGGGGAGCCGAGGCGCTCACGCCCCGGCCGACCATGCGCCGAGCGGCGCGAACGCCGCGACCACGCCCTCGTAGACCGGGCGCTTGAACGGCACGATCAGCCCGGGCAGCTCCGCGAACGGCGCCCAGCGCCACGCCTCGAACTCCGCCGCGTGCGCCCCGCCGCCGGGCCGCGCCACATCGATCTCGTCGTCCGAACCGAGGAAGCCGAACGCGAACCACCGCTGGGTCTGCCCGCGGTAGCGGCCGTTCCAGGCCCGCGTCATCACGTCGGGCGGCAGGTCGTAGGACAGCCAGTCCGGCGCCTCGGCGAGCAGCCGGACGGAGGCCGCCGCGACGTTGGTTTCCTCGTAGAGCTCGCGCAGGGCCGCCGCGTGCGGCGCCTCGCCCGCGTCAATGCCGCCCTGCGGCATCTGCCACGCGAGGCTCCCGGCGACGTGCTCGGGGCCGGCGTCCTGCCGGCGGCGACCGACGAGGACGAGGCCGGCCCGGTTGATCAGGGTGATCCCGACGCAGGGGCGGTAGGGCGGGCCGTCGGCCCGGCTGCGCGATTCATCGGTCGTCATCGGTCGGGACCATAGGGCAGGGCCGCCTGCCGCGGCAACGCACGCGGCACAGCCTTGGCCGGCGATGGCGCTAATCCGCCCGCGTCACGCGGGTGGCGGCCCGCGCACCGCGGAGCGCCACGCTCACCGGCACGAGGCGGATTCCGCGGGCGTCCAGGTCGCGGCTCCAGCGCATGATGCGCTCGATGCTCATCGGCACGGCGCCGGCCGAGGCCAGCGCGAAGCCGTTGGCCCGCGCCTGCGCTTCGAGGCGTGCGAGTTCGCGGTCGATCGCCTCGGGCCGCGGCACGGCGTCGAGGACGATCTCGGCGCGCGCCGCCGGCACCTTCGTCCGCGCGATCAGGTCGGCGGGGGCGCCCCGCACCGCGGTGCCGTCGTCGACGAAGCCGAGGCCGCGGCCGGCGATCTCGCGCAGGACCGGCTCGAAGGCGGCGGCGTCGCCCATCAGCTTGGCGCCCATGAGGTTGACGACACCGACGTAGCCGGAGAACCGGCTCAGCACCCAGGCGAGGCGGTCGGCGTTCTCGGCCCCCCGGGTCGAGGTCAGCAGGGCCTGGGGACCGGGATCGCTGTCGGGGAAGTCGAACGGCTCCATCGGCGCCTGGAGCAGGATCTCGTGGCCGAAGGCGCGCGCGTGGGCGGCGCCGCGCTCGGCCTCAGCGCCGTAGGGGGCGAAGGCGAGGCTGACCGCGGGCGGCAGCTTGACGATGGCGCTGGCGGTCGCCGCCTGCCCGACGCCGAGGCCGGTGAGCAGGATCGCGATGCGCGGGCCGGTGCCGGGCTCCTCGGGCCGGGCGTAGACGTCGAGGGGGCGGACGCGGCCCTCGCCGAGCCTCGGCAGCAGGCCGTGGCGGCCGCGCTCGGTCAGGCGCGGGTCGGGTGCGGGCGCGAGCTTGGCGGCGGCCGGCGACGGTACGCGGATCACCACGGCCTCGGCGGGCGCGCCCGTCCCGCCGGGGCGGACGACCGTGACGCCGGAGGCGGTCTCGACCTCGGCGGCGCTGCTCTGAAGCTTCGGCGGCGCGTCCGGCTCGACCGCGACGACGCTCGCCTGCGGGCGCGCGGCGGCGGGCGGAGCTTCGCGAACGGTGATGGCGACGGTGATCCGCGGCTCGCCGGCCTGCGGATCGCCGAAGAGCAGGACGAGGCCGAGCCCGGCGCCGACGAGTCCCGCGAGGCCGCCGGCCACGATCCGCGGCGCGCGGCCGAGCGCCCGCAGGCGGGCGAGCGCCGCCCGCGGCCCGGGTTCCGGCACCTCGACCCCGAGGGGCCGCGTCAGAATATCGTCGGACGACTCGCTCACCGGTCACTCGGCACGGGGCTGCCGGAGAATCGCCGGTGTCGGCGACGCGGAACCCCAACGCCATTGCCGGCGCTCAGGGTTAATGTTCTCGTAACTGCGCCACGAGCGGAGGCAGGTGGTCGTGGAGCTGGGAGCTCGTCCTCAAGGCTATAAAGAGAGCTACGCCGACCACTCCGTGATCGTACTGGAAGACTGATACGGTTTCCGGTTAATCGGTTCGGCTGCGTGCGCTCCCTCCCCCCTCTGCGGGGGAGGGTAGTCCTCGGCTCATGCGAGGATCAGGTGAGGGGAGCGGCGTCTCCGGCACCGGCGCTCCCCTCACCCGACTTAGCTCGCGGGCCACCCTCTCCCGCAGGGGGAGAGGGAAGGACGTGCGGATGACGGGAAGCGAAGCTCCCGAACCGATCAACCGGAAATGGTATGATTCCCAAAACGAAGAACCCCGCCCGGCTTCCGCCGGACGGGGTTCTTCGTGGAACGGAGCGGACATCGGGAGAAGTCAGTTCGGCACGGTCGGCTTCTGGGTGTTGGCGGCGCCCTTCTGGATGCCGTGGAGAAAGTCGACCGCCGCGGTGAGCTGCTTGTCCTTGGCCGGGTCCGGGGGGACGTAGGCCGAGGAGCCGCCGCGCTCCTCCACGTCCTTCTGCTTGAGGTGGCCCTTGAGGCCGGCCTCGCCCTTGGTCTCGTCCTTGCCCTTGAGCTCGTCCGGCACGTCCTGCACCACCTCGACGTCGGGCTCGATGCCCTTGGCCTGGATCGAGCGGCCGGACGGGGTGTAGTAGCGCGCCGTGGTCAGCCGCAGCGCGCCGCTGCCGCCGAGGGGGATGATCGACTGCACGGAGCCCTTGCCGAAGGAGCGCGTGCCGAGGATCGTCGCGCGCTTGTGGTCCTGCAGGGCGCCGGCGACGATCTCGGAGGCCGAGGCCGCGCCGCCGTTGACGAGCACCACCACCGGCTTGCCCTTGGTGATGTCTCCGGATTTCGCCGAGAAGCGCTGCGTCTCGTCCGGGTTGCGGCCCCGGGTCGAGACGATCTCGCCGCGGTCGAGGAACGCGTCGGAGACCATCACCGCCTGGTCGAGCAGGCCGCCGGGGTTGTTGCGCAGGTCGAGCACGTAGCCCTTGAGCTTGTCCTGGCCGATCTCGCCCGAGAGCTTGTCGACGGCGGCCTTGAGGCCGTCGAAGGTCTGCTCGTTGAACTGCGTCAGGCGGATGTAGCCGATGTCGGCGCCCTCGGTCCGGGAGCGCACCGGCTTGATCTTGATCACGTCGCGGGTGAGCGTGACGTCGATCGGGTCCTTGGCCTCCTTGCGGCTGATCTTGAGCTTGACCGGCGAGTTGACCGGGCCGCGCATCTTGTCGACCGCCTGGTTGAGCGTCAGGCCCTGGACCTGATCGTCGTCGATCTGGGTGATGACGTCGTTCGAGAGCAGGCCTGCCTTCGAGGCGGGGGTGTCGTCGATGGGCGTCACGACCTTGATCAGGCCGTCCTCCATCGTGACTTCGATACCGAGGCCGCCGAACTCGCCGCGCGTCGTCGTCTGCATGTCGCGGAACGCCTTGGCGTCCATGTAGCTCGAATGCGGGTCGAGCGAGGTCAGCATGCCGTTGACGGCCGCCTCGATCATCTTGGCCTCGTCGGGCTTCTCGACGTAGTCGGTGCGGACCTTCTCGAACACGTCGCCGAACAGGCTGAGCTGGCGGTAGGTCTCGGCCGAGGCCGCGACCGCGCGGGGCCCCGACAGGAAGTCGGTCTGGGTGGCCACCATCGACGTGCCTGCCCCCAGGAACGCGCCGAGCATGATGAGGGACGTCTTGCGCATTATCCGCGAACCTTCTCGCTGGGGCCCTTGGCCCACCAAGGCTCCGGATCGATGGAGCCGCCGTCCTTCTTGAACTCGACGTACAGGATCGGATCGCCGCCGTCGCCGTTCGTCGCCGGCCCGGCCGCTCGTCCCTCTCCCATGTTGCCCACCGGTTCGCCCGCGAGCACGAACTGACCGACCTCGACCGAGGTCTGATCCATCCCCGCCAACACGAGATAGTAGCCATCGCCGGCGTTGATGATCAAGAGTCGTCCGTAGGACCGGAACGGACCGGCAAACGAGACCCATCCGTCCGCGGGCGCCGCGACCACCGCCTTCGCGCGGGTGACGAACGAGAGGCCGCGCGTCATGCCGCCGTTGCCGTCGGGCTGGTTGAAGCCGTGCACGAGCCGGCCGCTGACCGGCCGCGGCACGTCGCCCCGGGCGTCGGCGAACCGCACCTTCGGCGCGAGCTTGGCCGGATCGCGGATGCCGGCGGCGGCGAAGCGCTCCTGCGTCGCCTTAGCCTCCCGCTCCTCGGCCGCCCGGGCCGCGTCGGCGGAGCGCTTGGCGGAGGCGACCTCGCCCTCCATCCGCTCGACGAGGTCCTTCAGGCTCCTGGCCTGCTGCCCGAGTTCGGCGGCGCGGACGCGCTCGGCGGCAAGCCCCCCCTCGGCCTCGGCCTGACGGGCACGGCGCGCAGCGACCAGGGCCGCGAGGCGCTGCTGCTCGCGCGCCCACCCGGCGAGATCGTTCTGGAGGCCCTGCCGGTCCGCCGCGATCAGCCCGCGCAGGCGCACCAGCTCGCCGAGGTCGGCGGCCAGCGTGTCGACCTCGCCGCGCATCTCGGGGACGATCGCGCCGAGGAGCATCGAGGTGCGGATCACCGCCAGCACGTCCTCGGGGTTGACGAGCACGGCGGGCGGCGGGCGGCGCCCCATGCGCTGGAGGGCCGCCAGGATCTCGGCGATGACCCCGCGCCGGGCATCGAGCGAGCGCCGGATCGCGGCCTCGCTGCCGGCCAGGGTGCTCAAGCGCTCCTCCAGGCGGGTCATCCGATCCTCGGTCGCCTGCGACTGGCGGCCGGCATCCAGCAGCGCCGCGTCGAGCTTTTGACGGTCGCCCCCGAGCCCGGCGATCTCGGCCTCGAACTGCGCGCGGGCTCCGGCGCTCGCCGCCAGGGCGGCCTGGATGCGCTTCAGGGTCTCGGCCCGGCGGTCGCGCTCGTCGAGGGCGCGCTGAACCCGCTCGGATTCGCCGACGGTCGGCGCGATCTCCTGCGCCCATGCCGCCGGAGGACCGAACGACAGCGCGGCGAGGCCCGAGGCGAGAACCAGCCCCCGCGTGCCGAGACGTGTTCTGGCGAGAGGCCGCATGACGTCGGTGAGCCGGCTCCGTGCTGATGCGGCCATCCTCGCGGGCCATTGCGGCGCGGCGGAGGCGGGCGCATCACGCCGCGTCCGGATCGCCGCGATGGTAGGGATGGCCGGCCAGGATCGTCAGCACGCGGTAGAGCTGCTCCAACGCCAGCACGCGCACGAGGCCGTGCGGCAGCGTCGCCGCTCCGAAGGACAGGGTGAGGTCGGCCCGCGCCCGCACCGACGGATCAAGCCCGTCGGCTCCGCCGACCGCCACGACGAGGGCCGGGCGCCCCGCGTCGCGCCAGTCGCGGACGCGTCCGGCGATGGCCTCGCTCGGCAGATCGGCCCGGCCGCGCTGGTCGTAGACGCAGAGCATCCCGCCGGGCGGCAGGTGGGCCAGGAGACCCGCGCCCTCCTCGGCACAGCGGTCGGGCGCGCGCCGCGCCCGGCTCTCGATCAGTTCGACGACGTCGCAGGCGGGAAATCCGAGTCCGCGCCCGACCTGAGCGGCGCGCTCGCGGTAGCGCGCGGCCAGATCTCGCTCGGGACCGCTCTTCAGGCGCCCGACCGCGGCCAGGAGGATGCGCACGCCGCGGAGGGACTCAGCCGGCGAGGAGGCCCATGGGGCGGTCGACGCCCCACATCTTCTCGAGGTTGTAGAAGCCGCGCACCTCGGGCCGGAAGATGTGCACCAGCACGTCGCCGGCATCGATCAGCACCCAGTCGCAGGCGGGCAGACCCTCGACCCGGGCGGCGCCGAAGGCCTTGGCCTTCATCTCCTGGGTGATGCGGTCGGCGATCGAGCCGACGTGGCGCTGCGAGCGGCCGGACGCGATGATCATCGTGTCGGCGATCGAGGTCTTGCCGGCCAGATCGATGGCGATGGTCTCCTCGGCCTTCATCTCGTCGAGGCACCCGAGCACGAGCGTCCTCAAGTCGTCGATCCTGGCCAGGGCTGCGGTTTCGGAACCTGCGGTTCCCGTGTGGAGCGTGTCGGACAGCGTCCTGATTCCTCGAATGTCTGCCGTGGCAGCACGGATACTCAACAACCGACAGTGGAGGGTTCGGGCCGTATTTTCAAGTTGCCGTCGCTCGCGGTCCCGCGTCACGGATCTGCGTCGAGGACAGGCCCGAGCGCGGTCCGTGCAGGTAGATCCAGGCCGGCGGCCTC
Source organism: uncultured Methylobacterium sp. (assembly GCF_964242245.1). Classification (NCBI taxonomy): domain Bacteria; kingdom Pseudomonadati; phylum Pseudomonadota; class Alphaproteobacteria; order Hyphomicrobiales; family Methylobacteriaceae; genus Methylobacterium; species uncultured Methylobacterium sp. Next base: position 53,668 of record NZ_CAXTBY010000005.1, read on the forward strand.
ATGTCGGCCAGCGCCAGCGCCGCCGGCTCAGGGATGCGCGCGCCGGCAAACCGCAACGCGGCGCGGGCGCTCAGGGCGCTCAGGGTGTGGCCGGGCCGGTCGATCACCGCGATCGGCATCAGGCCCATGATCTCGGCCGATCCCTTCCAGCGATGGAAGGTGCCCAGCGAATCCGCGCCCATGATCCAGACGAAGCGCCGGGCCGGCCTGCGCCGCACGAGCCAGTGCAGGGCGTCGCGGGTGAAGCGGGCGCCGATCGCCGCCTCGAACCCGGTGACGGCGATCCGCGGATCGGCGCGCGCGACCTCGGCCGCCTGGGCGCAGCGCTGGCTGAGCGGCGCGAGCGGGCGCCCGCGCTTGAGCGGATTGCCCGGGGTCACCAGCCACCACACCCGGTCGAGACCGAGCCGCCGCAGGGCGGTCGTCGTCACGTGGAGGTGCCCGGCATGGGCCGGATGGAACGATCCGCCGTAGAGCCCGATCCGCATCCCCGGCGCCGAGGGCGGCGGGACGCGCTCACGCACCGAACGGCATCACAAGCGGATCTGGCCGCTGCCGTGCACCCGGTACTTGAAGGTGGTCAGTTGCTCGACGCCGACGGGGCCGCGCGCGTGCATCCGGCCGGTGGCGATGCCGATCTCCGCGCCGAAGCCGAACTCGCCGCCGTCGGCGAACTGCGTCGAGGCGTTGTGCGCCACGATCGCCGAATCGACCTCACTGAGGAAGCGCGCGGCTTGGGTCCCATCCTCCGTCACGATCGCGTCGGTGTGGTGCGAGCCGTAAGCCTCGATGTGCGCGATCGCCGCGTCCAGCCCGTCGACGACGCGGGCCGAGATGATCGCGTCGAGGTACTCGGTGCGCCAGTCGGCCTCGGTCGCCGCCGTGACGCGGGGATCGACGCCCTGCACCGTGGCGTCGCCGCGCACGGCGCAGCCGGCCTCCAGCAGGGCCGAGACGAGGGGCGCGAGGTGGGTGCCGGCGCAGGCGCGGTCGACGAGCAGGGTCTCGGCGGCGCCGCAGATGCCGGTGCGCCGCATCTTGCTGTTCAGGAGGATGGTTCGCGCCATGTTGAGGTCGGCGCCGGCCGCCACGTAGAGGTGGCAGAGGCCGTCGAGGTGGGCGAAGACCGGCACCCGCGCCTCCGCGTGCACGCGCTCGACCAGCCCGCGCCCGCCGCGGGGCACGATCACGTCGATGCAGCCGTCGAGGCCGGCGAGCATGGCCCCGACGGCGGCCCGGTCCCGCGTCGGCACGATCTGGATCGCGTCCGCGGGCAGGCCGGCGGCTTCGAGGCCCGCGCGCATCGCCGCGGCGATGGCCACGGCGCTGCGGTGGCCGTCGGAGCCTGCCCGCAGGATCGCGGCGTTGCCGGCCTTGAGGCAGAGCGCGCCGGCGTCCGCCGTGACGTTGGGCCGGCTCTCGAAGATGACGCCGACGACGCCGAGGGGCACGGCGACGCGCTCGATCAGCAGGCCGTTCGGCCGCTCGAAGGCCGCAAGCTGGCGTCCCACGGGATCGGCCAGGGCGCCGACCTTCTCCACCGCGTCGGCGATCGCCGAGAGCCGGCCCGCGTCGAGGGTGAGCCGGTCGATCAGCGCGTGGCCCTGTCCGGCGGCGCGGGCCGCCGCCACGTCGCGGGCGTTCTCCCGCAGGATCGTCGCGCGATCGGCCCGCAGGCGCTCGGCGACGGCACGGAGCGCGATGTCCTTGGTCTCGGCCGGGGCGAGCGCCAACGTCCGGCCGGCCGCGCGGGCGCGACGACCGATCGCCGCCATCTGCGCCGCCAAGCCGTCGTCCTGCGCGAGGTCGTCGGCGGACGCGACGTCGGACCTGAGGTTCGGAACGGGCACGGCGATGATCCTGGCGGCCGGCCGCGGCGTTCCCGCCGCGCCACTATCCCCGGCGTCATCGCACGTTCGCGCCGGGCCGAACAAGCGCCGCGACCGGCCGGCCGCCTAATCCGAGAACATCGCGAGGTCGTCGCGGTGGACCATCTCGGCCCGGCCCGGATAGGCCAGGATCTCGGCGATCTGCGCGCTCGGCCGGCCGATGATCAGCGCCGCCTCCGTGCTGTCGTAGCCGACGAGCCCGCGCCCCAGCGTCCGCCCGGCGCGGTCGCGGATCAGCACCGCGTCGCCGCGGCCGAAGCCGCCCTCGATGCCGGAGACGCCCACCGGCAGCAGGCTCGCGCCGCCCTGGAGGGCCCGCGCCGCGCCGTCGTCGATCACGAGCGTTCCGCGCGGCTCCAGGGAGCCCGCGATCCAGGTTTTTCGCGCGGCGGTCGGCGTGGAGCCGGACAGGAACCACGTGCAGCGCCCGCCCGCGACCACGCTGCGCAGGGGGTTCTTCGCGCGACCGTCGGCGATGATCATGTGGGTGCCGCCGGAGACGGCGATCTTGGCGGCTTCGACCTTGGTGCGCATGCCCCCCCGCGACAGGTCCGAGGCCGGCCCGCCGGCCATCGCCTCGATCTCGGGCGTGATGCGCGCGACGACCGCAAGGTGGCGCGCATCCGGATCGGACGTGGGCGGCGCGGTGTAGAGGCCGTCGATGTCGGAGAACAGCACCAGCACGTCGGCGCCGATCATCGTGGCGACGCGGGCGGCCAGCCGGTCGTTGTCGCCGTAGCGGATCTCGGAGGTTGCCACCGTGTCGTTCTCGTTGATGACGGGGACCGCGCGCATCTCCAGGAGCTTCAGCACGGTGGCCCGCGCGTTGAGGTAGCGGCGGCGCTCCTCGGTGTCCCGCGGCGTCACCAGGATCTGCCCCGCGACGATGCCGTGGTGGCCGAGCGCCTCCGCCCAGTGGCGCGCCAGCGCAATCTGCCCGACGGAGGCCGCGCCCTGGCTCTCCTCCAGCCGGAGCCCACCCGGCGGGAAGCCGAGCACCGTGCGGCCCAGCGCGATGCTGCCTGAGGACACCACCAGCACGTCGACGCCGCGGGCGTGCAGGTCGGCGATATCCTCGGCGAGCGCGGCGAGCCACGCGTGCCGCAGCCGTCCGCGGACGCGGTCCACCAGCAGCGCCGAGCCGACCTTGATGACGACGCGGCGGAAGTGTTCGAGGCTCGGGGTCATGGGATGGGTTTGTATGCTGGGACGAGGTCGGTGTGAACGAAGTCGTTGCCCTTGAGCAGAAGGGGCACCGCATGTGTCCTTGCAACCGCGTAGGAGAGGCAGTCACCGAAGTTCGGTTTTGCGGGATGGCCGCATCCCCGGCCTAAACGAAGGCGTCGAGGGCGGCCTCGAACATGGCCGCGTCGAAGGCCACGACGGTGAGGCCGCGCTTGGCGAGGAAGCCGCGTCGTACGCCCTCGGCAGCTTCGGGAAAACGGCTTTCCAGTACCAATCGAGATTCGACGCGCGTCGGCGCTCCCACCAACGTTCGCGTGCCTGCGATCAACCGCTGAAACGGATCTTCCTCCGGCTCCCGAAGCAGGATCGTGAGAATGGCCGAGGTATCGAGGGCGATCACGGCAGGAAATCAGATCGGCAGGCCATTCTCGTCGTAGAGATCGCTGTGATCCGAGGTAGCCCCCGGAACCCGATGCGCTACGGCTTCCCGTACCACGGCCCTCGTCGCCTCGTAATCGGCGCCCTGGTCCGGGTCAGTTCCTCCAACGACGGCACGCGCAGGGACCGCGGCGATGGGCGATCGGTCGGCAGGGTCTCGTGCAGCGCGGCACGCAAGGAGGCCACCACCGCCTCGCCGAACGATGCTCCCCGGCGCTCCGCCAATTCCCTGGCGAGACCCAACGCCTCGTCCCTATCCACGATCAGAGCTTCCATCACCGTGTGCTCCACGATGACCTCGTCGGTGGAGGATCATAGCCGAGCCCCGTCCAACCGTCATCACGGCTGCCAGGCCGGCTCCGGCATGCGCCCCGCCGCGGCGGCGGCATCCATCTCCCCCTGGATTGCGCGCAACGCCTCCGGCACGCCCTGGCCGGACGCCGAGGACAGCACCAGGGGTTTGCGCTTGGCCGCGCGCTTCAGGCGGGCGACCTGCTCCTTCAGGGCGTCCGCGTCCAGCGCGTCGGCCTTCGAGAGCGCCACGATCTCCGGCTTGCCGGCCAGTGCCTGCCCGTAGGCCTCCAGCTCGTGCCGGACCGTCTTGTAGGCCCGGCCCGCATGCTCGCAGGTGGCGTCGACGAGGTGGAGCAGCACCCGGCAGCGCTCGACATGGGCCAGGAACCTGTCACCGAGCCCGACGCCCTCGTGCGCGCCCTCGATCAGGCCGGGGATGTCGGCGAGCACGAACTCGCGGGCATCCGAGCGCACGACGCCCAGGCCCGGATGCAGGGTGGTGAAGGGGTAGTCGGCGATCTTCGGCTTGGCGGCCGTGACGGTGGCCAGGAACGTCGACTTGCCGGCGTTCGGCAGGCCGACGAGGCCGGCGTCCGCGATGAGCTTGAGGCGCAGCCAGATCCAGTGCTCCGTGCCCTCCAGGCCCGGATTGGCGTGCTTCGGGGCGCGGTTGGTCGAGGTGGTGAAGTAGGCGTTGCCGAAGCCGCCGTTGCCGCCCTTGGCGAGCCGCACCCGCTGGCCGACCTGTGTCATGTCCGCGATCAGATGCTCACCGTCGACCGCCAGAACTTGCGTGCCGGCGGGCACCTTCAGCACCACGTCGGCGCCGTTGGCCCCATGGCGGTTCGAGCCCATGCCGTGCTCGCCCTTGCGCGCCTTGAAGTGCTGCTGGTAGCGGTAGTCGATCAGGGTGTTCAGCCCCTCGACGCACTCGACCCAGACATCGCCGCCGCGCCCGCCGTCGCCGCCGTTCGGGCCACCGAACTCGATGAACTTCTCACGGCGGAACGCGACGCAGCCGGCGCCCCCGTCGCCGGAGCGGACATAGACCTTGGCTTCGTCGAGGAATTTCACGGTATCGCTCGTCTCTTCGAAAGGCGGCCGCAAGGCCGCCTCGAACCCGTTCGTGCCGAAGGCACGTCTCACATCTACGCCGCGCGGTCGCGACCCCCGGTGACGGCATCGGCCCGCCGTGCCGACCACGCCGCCCGGTCGAGGCGGAAGCGGTCGAAGGCGACCGCGCCGCCGCGCGCCGGGAAGATCCCCGTGCCCGAGCCGGTCCGACCGAATCCGGCCTTCTCCAGCACCCGGCCCGAGGCGGCGTTCTCCACCCGCGCGTTCGAGGTCAGCACCGCGCCGCCGGCATAGGCGAAGTAGGCGTCGACGATCGCGGTCGCGGCCTCGGTGGCGAGGCCCCGGCCCCAGAACGGATGCCCGAGCCAGTAGCCGAGATGCGGGCCGTCGGCCGCCGCCTCCGCCTCGATCCCGATCACGCCGACGAGGCCGGCCGGGTCGGAGCGGAGCGAGAGCGCCATGACGAGGCCCTCGCCCGCGGCGTTCCCGCGCCGCGCGTCGAGCACGAAGGCGTCGATCCCGGCCCGCTCGATCGGGTGCGGGATGCGCGCCGTCATCTCGGCCACCGCGCGCTCGCCCGCGAGCCGCACGATCGTGTCCACGTCCCTGGCCCGCGGCCAGCGCAGCCACAGCCGGCGCGTCTCGATGCGGAAGACGTCGTCGCGGGTCAGGTCGGGGAACATCGGGTCAGCTCCTCCGCGACGGCTCCGGATGGGAGACCCTCGCGCTGAGACGACGAAAGGGAGGATGGCGCCCCATCCTCCCCCGCTGTTTCCATCCGGTCCCCGCGGCTCGGCGCCGAGGTTCAGGGAAACAAGTCCGCCGGTTCGGTGTGGAACACCGGCGGGGCCTGCTTCGCCCGAAGGCGCCCGCCGTCTACTCTGCCGCCTGCGCGAGCGGTACTACCGCGACGTACGCGCGGCCGCGCTTGGTCTGGAACGCGACCCGGCCCTCGGTCAGCGCGAACAGGGTGTGGTCCTTACCCATGCCGACATTGGTGCCGGGATGCCACTTGGTGCCGCGCTGGCGCACGATGATGTTGCCCGGGATCACGGCCTCCGAGCCGAACTTCTTGACGCCGAGGCGCTGGCCGGCCGAATCGCGGCCGTTGCGGGATGAGCCGCCTGCTTTCTTGTGTGCCATGGTTCACGCTTCCGGATGTCGAGGGATCGGGTGTGCGGCGCGTAGGGGCGCGCGGGCCCTTACGCGCTCGTCGAACCGGCCGAGAGGCCGGTGATGCGCACGACCGTGTGGTGCTGGCGGTGGCCGCGCTTGCGCCGCGAGTTCTGCCGGCGGCGCTTCTTGAAGGCGATGACCTTCTTGTCGCGGCCGTGGGAGACGATCTCGCCCGCAACGCTGAAGCCGGACAGCAGCGGCGCGCCGACCTGGGTCGCCTCGCCGTCCGTGAACAGGAGCACCTCGCCGAAGGTGACGGCCGAGCCGGCCTCACCCGCGAGGGTGGCGATGGTGATGGTGTCGTTCTCGGCAACGCGATACTGCTTGCCGCCCGTCTTGATGACTGCGAACATCCGTGTCTCTCGTGGTTCGAACGGTCTCCGGGGAGGCCCCTGGACCGACTTCTTATGCATTCGTCGAGGCCGCGCTTGAAGGCAGCGCCAACGCGAAGCGCGCGGACTTCTTGCGAGGAAGCCGCGCTGCAGGGGATGCGATAGGGGAAGGCCCGAGGATTTGTCAATGATGCCGGGTGCGCTCGCGGGGCTTCGAACGCGGGTTCACGAAGCGCACGATGATCCGCGCAGCCACTGCGTCGAGACGGAGTGGCTGCGCGCGGGCCTAACGAACCGACTGAACGATCGCCGGCGTGATGATGACCACGAACAGCACCGGCAGGAAGAACAGGATCATCGGTACGGTGAGCTTGGGCGGCAGGGATGCCGCCTTCTTCTCGGCCTCGTTCATGCGCTGGTCGCGGCTCTCCTGGGCCAGCACCCGGAGCGCCTGACCGATCGGGGTGCCGTAGCGCTCGGCCTGGATCAGGGCGGTCGCGACCGCCTTCACCGGCTCCAGTCCGACGCGGATCGTCAGGTTCTCGTAGGCTTGGCGGCGGTCGGGCAGGAAGGACATCTCCGCCGTCATCAGCGCGAGTTCCTCGGCCAGCACCACGGAGGAGGCGGCGATCTCGGTGCTGACCTTCCGGAAGGCATGCTCGATCGCCATGCCCGACTCGACGCAGATCAGGGTCAGGTCGAGGGCGTCGGGCCACGCGCGCCTGATCTCGGCCCTGCGCTTGTTGGCCGTGTTGAGGAGGTAGAGCTCTGGCGCCTTGATGCCGCCGTAGGCGCACGCGATCACGAGGCCGAAGCGCACCAAGTACGGCTGGTCCAGGCCGTCCAGGGCGAACAGGTAGAACGCCGACCCGATCGTCGTCACCACCGGCATGACGAGGCGGAAGAACAGGAACGTCGTCTCGGATTGCGGACCGCGATAGCCCGCCATCAGGAGCTTGCGCTTGGCGGTGTCGGTGCCGAGCCAGCGGCGCAGGTCGAACTGCTCGACGATCCGCTTCATGTAAGCCTTGGGCGCGACCCGCAGCGTCGCCTTGGGGGCGAGCCGCTCGCGCTCGCGCCGCCGGATGATCTCGCGCTCGTCGCTGACGAGCTTCATCCGCTTGGCCAGGGTGTCGGTTTCGAGGAACGGCTGGACGACGGCGAAGGCCGTCGCGGCGGCGGCGACCGCCGTGAGCACCACGCCCATGAAGCGCGGATCGAACACCTTGGCGGCGATGAGGTCGATCATGGCGAGGGGATCCGCGCAGGGCCTTCGGACATCGAGGCGCTCAGAAGTCGAAGGCGATCATTTTCTTGATGGTGAGGATACCGAAGGTCATCCAGATCGCAGAGCCGAGAAGCGCGAGCCTGCCGATGTCGGTGGTCCAGAGCAGCGAGATGTAGTCGGGGCTGGTGATCGAGGTGATGCCGGCCACGGCAAACGGCAGGGCGGCGATGATGCCGGCCGAGGACTTGGCCTCCATGCTCATCGCCTGGACCTTGCCGGCCATCTTGCGGCGCTCGCGCAGCACCCGCGACAGGTTGTTCAGCGCCTCGGAGAGGTTGCCGCCCGATTGCTGCTGGATGTTGATCACGATCGCGAAGAAGTTCACCTCCGGCACCGGCACCCGCTCGTAGAGCCGGGACACCGACTCGCCGAGCGACAGGCCGAGGGCCTGCGTCTCGATGATGATGCGGAACTCGCTGCGGACCGGCTCCTCGGCCTCGCGCGAGACCATGCGGAAGCAGTCGCCGACCGGGATGCCGGTGCGGATGCCGCGCACCACCACGTCGACGGCGTTGGGCAGCTCCCTGTTGAACCGGGCGATGCGGCGCTTGCGCAGGTGGCGCAGCAGGAACATCGGCAGGCCGACGCCGCCGACGAAGGCGCCGCCGAGGCCCCCGAACGGGCTCCCCGTGATCGCCAGCATCAGGAGGCCGACGATCGCTCCAAGCACGCCCGAGATCGTCCAGTAGGTGCGCTTGGACCACGACAGGCCGGCCCGGGCGATCTTCAGCTCCAGGGTGACCTTGGTGGCGCCCTTGGCCTTGGCCTCGATCTCGCCGAGCGTCTTGGCGACCTGCTCGCGCCGGTTCACGGTGGCGCCGCGCACGGCGTTGCCCGCGGCCGTGGCGCCGATGGCCTTGAGGCGCTGGGCCGCGCGCCGCTCGCCCATGAGAAGCGGCATCACGAACACGTAGGCGAGCGCGAGCACGGCCACCGCGAACAGCCCGGCGGCGAGGGGCAACCCGGCGAGCGAGGGCAGGCTCACGGCGCGACTCCCGCCTCGGCGGCGGCGTCCAGCGCCGCGCCGAGCTGGCGCTCCAGCCCGTAGTACCGGGCCCGCTCCCAGAACTTCGGCCGTCCGACGCCGGTGGAGCGGTGGCGGCCGATCAGCTTGCCGTTGGCGTCCTCGCCGACGATGTCGAACAGGAACACGTCCTGGGTCGTGATGACGTCGCCCTCCATCCCGAGCACCTCGGTGATGTGGGTGATGCGCCGCGAACCGTCGCGCAGGCGGGTGGCCTGGACCACCACGTCGATCGAGCCGCAGATCATCTCGCGCAGCGTCTTCGAGGGCAGGGTGAAGCCGCCCATCGAGATCATCGACTCGATGCGCGACAGGCACTCGCGGGGCGAGTTCGCGTGCAGCGTGCCCATCGAGCCGTCGTGGCCGGTGTTCATCGCCTGGAGCAGGTCGAAGGCCTCCGGTCCGCGCACCTCGCCGACGATGATCCGCTCGGGCCGCATGCGCAGGCAGTTCTTGACGAGGTCGCGCATGGTCACCTGACCCTGGCCCTCCATGTTGGCCGGCCGCGTCTCCAGGCGCACCACGTGCGGCTGCTGGAGCTGGAGCTCGGCCGCGTCCTCGCAGGTGATGATCCGCTCGTCGTGCTCGATGAAGGCGGTGAGGCAGTTGAGCAGCGTGGTCTTGCCCGAGCCGGTGCCGCCCGAGATGACGACGTTGCAGCGCGAGCGGCCGATGATCTTCAGGACCTCGGCGCCCTCCGGCGAGATCGCGCCGAAGCGCACGAGCTGGTCGAGGGTCAGCTTGTCCTTCTTGAATTTTCGGATCGTCAGCGCCGGGCCGTCGATGGCCAGCGGGGGCGCGATCACGTTGACGCGCGAGCCGTCGGGCAGGCGCGCGTCGCAGATCGGCGAGGCGTCGTCGACCCGTCGCCCGACCTGGCTGACGATGCGCTGGCAGATGTTCATCAATTGCTGGTTGTCGCGGAAGCGCACGCTGGTGAGCTGGATCTTGCCGTTGACCTCGATGAAGGCCCGGTTGGCGCCGTTGATCATGATGTCGGCGATGTCGTCGCGGGCGAGCAGCGGCTCCAGCGGCCCGTAGCCGAGCACGTCGTTGCAGATATCGTCGAGCAGCTCCTCCTGCTCGGCGATCGACAGGACGATGTTCTTGAGCCCGATGATCTCCGAGACGATGTCGCGGATCTCCTCGCGCGCCGCCTCGGCTTCGAGGCGCGCGAGCTGGGCGAGATCGATCGCCTCGATCAGGGCGCCGAAGATCATGCTCTTGGTGCGGTAGTAATCCTCCGAGCGCGGCTTCTCCTGCGGCGCGGCGACCGGCTCGACGCGCCTGGGGGCCGCGTTCTCCTGCATCAGGACGGGCGCGGTGGATTTCGCCTGCGACGGCACGGGCGCGGCGGGCATCTCGGCGGCGGCCTGCCTCCTACCGAACATCGCGACGATCCTTGGGTGATGCCGGCATCAGGACGCCTTACGGCGCGACAGCTTGGCGAGCAGCGGCTCGAGCAGGCTGGCGCGGGAGCGCTTGGCCTCGGGGCGGCCGAGCATGGACGCTGCGAGGTCGGCGAAGAGTTCGGCGGGCTTGGAGCCGGGCTGCACCTCGGCGATCATCTGGCCGTTGTTGGCGGCCGCCCCGAAGATCGCCGGCTCGAACGGGATGCTGGCGGCCAGCGGCGCCTCCAGGGCCTTGGCGAACTCGGCGGCGCCGATCTCGGGACGCTTGGGCACGCCGACGCCGTTGAGGATCACCCGGGGTGCGCGATCGTTGGGGCGGCCGTGCTGCAGGGCGGCGAGCAGGTTTTTGGCGTTGCGCAGGCTCGCGAGTTCGGGCCCGGCGACGATCAGGATCTCGTCGGCCGCGGTCAGCACGCGCTTCGACCACGCGCACCATTGGTGGGGAACGTCGAGGACGATGCAGGGCACCGCCGCGCGCAGGTGCTCGATCAGCGCGTCGAAGGCGGCCTCGGACAGGTCGATCGTCCGGTCGAGGCTCGCCGGCGCCGAGAGCAGGCTGAGATGGTCGCTGCACTTCGAGAGCAGGCGCTCGACCACGGCGGCATCGAGGCGCTCGGGGGCGAACACCGCCTCCGCGATGCCCTGCGGCGGGTCCTGGTTGAAGTTGAGCGAGGCGGTGCCGAAGGCGATGTCGAGGTCGGCGATCACGGTCTGCGCGCCCTGTCCGCGGGCGATCGACCACGCGAGGTTGTGGGCGACCGTCGAGGCGCCGATGCCGCCCTTGACGCCGTAGACCGCGATGGTGCGGCCCACCGGCTTCACCCCCGGCGCCGCGAACATGTCGGACAGCGAGGCGATCAGGGTCAGCGGCTCCACCGGCGCCATCAGGTAGTCGCTGACGCCGCGCTGGATGAACTGCCGGTAGAGCGTCACGTCGTTGACGTGCCCGATGACGAGCACGCGGGTACCCGCGTCGCAGACCTCGGCCAGGGCATCGAGGCATTCCAGGGGCTTCGAGCGCGGCCCCTGCGCCTCGATGACGATCACGTTGGGGGTCGGCGCGTGGCGGTAGGCCGCGACCGCCGCCGCGCCGCCGCCCATCTGCACCTTGATGTGCGCCTTCTGCATGCGGCGGTCCCCGCCGGCGCCCTCGATCATGGCCGCGGTTTCCGCGGTCTCGCAGAAGGCCTGGATCGTGATCCGGGGCACCGGGGCGATCATCCGCTCAGATGTCTCGGGGGAGTCCGCCATGACGGGGCTTTCGGGTTCGGGGAGGATGCGCGCGGTGCCGGACCGGGAGCCCGGCCGACGCTCAGTTGCCGATCTGGCTCTTCACGTCGCTCTTCCCATCTTGCCGCCATGTGGTTGACGGATCCTTGCCGTCCCGCAACTGGCCGATGTCCTTGACGCGCCGCGTCGTGTCGATGCGGCCCTCGGGCCGGCCGCGCACGAGGTCGACGGGGTCGGCGACCTGGGCGGCCAGCGCCGACTGGGTCGCGCAGCCGAGGTTCCACGACGGCTCGTTGCGGAAGTTCGCGATGGGGCTGTTCTCGCCGAGATCCTGGGGCCACAGCCCGCACCTGTCGGCCACCCGCGCCTCCATGCGGCGGAAGCTCAGGCGGATCGGGCTCGCGAGGTCCGGCGCGGCGACCGCGTAGCCGGAAAACGCCATCCCGCGGGCCGGAACCGCGTTCTCGGCGCCGAGCCGGCGGATCGCGGCAGCGGTCCGCTCGATTCCGGCCGCGAGGCCGGGCGCGACGCCGCGCGGCAGCTCGACCAGGAGGCTGCCGCGGCCGTAGCGGCGGTACTCCAGCAGGAAAGCGTCGATGTCGGCGGCTTGGCGCGGATCGAGGTGGCCCGTCCCGGTGACGAACACGTCGAGGCTGCGGCTGCCGTCGGCCAGCACGATCGGGTGGCGCGTGCGGTAGTCGGTCGGGTAGATCGAGCCGGTGGCAGCGCGGTCGGAATGGCAGGCGCCGAGGAGGGCCGCGAGCGCGGCCAAGACGAGCGCCCGGGGGGCGAGGGGAGGCAGGGTCATCGGTTCGATCCTGAAGAGGCGCGGCGCCAAGTCGGTGACATCGAAGGCGGGGACGGCTCGGTGCGGGCAGGCTCGGCGGGGGCTCGCGCCCGTCGCCCGGCTCGCGGCGCGGCGGGACGACGATCAGTCGGTGATGAAGCCGACGCGGCCGCGATAGCCGCGGCCGAGGGTGCCGCCCGCGGTGCCGTAGAGGCGGTTGATGCGGCCGAGCAGCACCGCCTGCCCGTCGGTGGCGTCGACGAAGCCGTCGTCGGGGCGCGTCACCTGCCGCGGCTCCATCGGCTTGGCGATGTAGGGGGTGACCATGATCATCAGCTCGGTCTCCTGCCGCTGGTAGTCGCGCGAGCGGAACAGGGCGCCGATGACCGGCAGGTTGACGAGGCCGGGCAGGCCGTTGATCGCGGCCTTGCTCTTCTGCTGGATCAGGCCCGCAGTCATCATGGTGGCGCCCGAGGCCAGCTCCACCGTCGTCTCGGACTTGCGCACCGTCAGGCCCGGAACGGCCGAGGTCGTGTTGCCGCTGACGAAGGTGTAGGAGTTCTGCGGATCGACCTCGCTGACCGCCGTGCCGACGCGCACGGAGATGCGGTTCTCGGCCATCACCACCGGCGTGAAGTTGAGGCTGACGCCGTACGGCTTGAAGGTGATGCCGACGACGCAGGTCGGCTGGGTGCCCGCGACGAGACTCGGCGTGCAGCTCTGGCTCGACGGCACCGGCAGTTCGCCGCCGGCGGTGAAGTTTGCCGACTCGCCCGAGATCGCGGTGAGCGTCGGCTCGGCCAGCACCCGCGAGACGCCGGCCTGCTCGAAGGCGCGCAGCGTCGCCGTGATGCTGGCGCCGCCCGCCCCATTGACCGTGCCCGAGAGCAGGTTCCCGCTCGGGAACTGGCCGCCCGAGAGCGTGAGCGGCGTCACGTTGTTGAGGTTGAGCCCGGACCAAGAGCCGTTCAGGTTGATCCCGAACTGCTTCAGGACCGTGCGCGCGACCTCGACCACGGTGACGCGCAGCATCACCTGATCCTTGTTGCGGATCGTCAGGTTGTTGATCACCGCGCCGCGGGTCGGGGCGCCGGGCGCCGCTCCGGCAGCGCCGCCGGCCACGCCGACGAAGGCGTTGGCGATGTCGATCGCCTGCTGAGCCTCGAGCGCCGAACCCACCGTGCCCGAGAGCAGGATCGAGTCGCCGGTGACGCGGATGTCGAACCGGCCGCTTGGAATGCTCTGGCCGAGCAACTGGCGCAGCGCACCGAGCTTGAGGTCGCGGGCCACGGTGACGTCGAGGGCCGCGATCTGGCGTCCCTCGGCATCGAGGATGAAGATCGAGGTGGCGCCGTCGGCCACGCCGATGACGAAGACCTTGCGGGTCGAGCGCACCACCGCGTTCGCGACCGCGGGGTTGGCCACGAACACCTCCTTGGCGTCGCGCGGCAGGTCGACGATCACGGACCGGCCCGCGGTCAGCTCGATCTTGCGCGTGGCCGTGGATTCGGCGGCGCCGACGGAGAGCACCGGGGCCGGGCCGAGAACCGGCCGTTCCTGCGCCGTCGCCGGGCCGTGCAGCGCGAGAAGGGTGAGTGCGCCGGCAAGGCCGGGGCGGAAGGGCGTCATCGCCTTGGTCTCTTGGAGATATGCAGGCATGGGGCTCACCGCGTCTGCTGGCGGGCGACGCCGAAGCGCATCACCGTCAGGGCCTTGTCCTGGGGGGGCGGCTCGGATTCGGGCGGGCGGCCGGAATCGGCGAGGCTGCGAAGCGCCAGCGAGAGCGAGCCGACCTTCTGGGCGAGCGTGATCTTCTCGGCCTGGGCCGGGGTGAGGGCCAGCGTCGCGGTCTCGCCGGTGACGACGTTGGTGCCGTTCTTCTCCTGGATCAACTGGCCGACGGCGAGCACCCGCACGTCGTTCAGGATGGTCTGGGAGACCTGCACGTCGCTGCCGGTGGCCCTGGAATTGTCCTCGTCGCGGAACGTGCGGATCACGTCGACGCGGTCGTTGGGCAGGATGAAGCCGCCGGCCGAGTTCGTGCCGCGGCTGTCGGTGACGATCGCCACCGCGCGCAGGCCGGAGGGCAGGATCGCCGCCATGAAGCCGCTGTCGGGGCGCACGAGCTTCTGCGGGCGGATCGGCTCGCCGGGCAGGAAGGCCGAGCGGATCGTCGCCCCGGCATTCTCCTCCAGGGCCTTCGGGTTGTCCTTGCGGGTGACGTAGCCTGGCGTCAGCGCGTCCTCGGGCCATCTCTGCCAGCGGAGATCGGCCGGCTGGAGAACCTGGCCCATCGGCAGTTCGGCGGCCGCGACGAGCACCTCGGTCACCGGGGGAGGCGGAGGCGCATCCGCCCTGGCCACGGGGGCGGACGGCGGATCGCCGCCGCTCATCAGGAGGGCCGCGCCACCGCCTGCGGCAAGCGCGATGGCGAGGACGGCAAGACGCGCTGGTTTCATCGTCGGGCCACGGCAGGGGGACGGCAGGGATGCCGCCCGTTCCGTGAGAGTGGCCCGGAATTCCTCAAATTAGGGTTAAGGACCCGTCACTCCGCCGTCTTCGCACCGATCCGGATTCGAGGCAGGCTCCAGGCGGCAGAGGCACGCCAACGCCGCTCGATCGCCTCGCGATGCGGCCATCGTCCTCGCTCGGGCATGCGCGGTCGTCCCGATACGGGGCCGGTCGATTGGAGCCCGCATCAGCCGCCGAGCGCGCGGGTCCAGAGCAGGGTCTCGGGCAGGATCACCAGAGCGGCCGCCGCCAGCGCGATGCCGTAGGGGATGCCGGTCTTGGCGTCGTGGAGGTGGAGCGCGAAGGGCAGGCGCGCCACCGCGTAGGGCAGGGGTTGGGCGCGGGCGGCGAGGATCGCGAGCGTCAGGGCACCGCCGAAGATCGAGGCCACGAGCAGGTAGTCGAGCAACTGGTCGAAGCCGAGCCAGAGGGCGGTCACCGCCGCGAGCTTGGCATCGCCCCCGCCGATCTTGCCGAGGGCGAACAGGGTGAAGGTGATGCACAGCACGAGCGCGCCGGCCGCAAGGTGCAGGCCGATCTCGGGCAGGCTGAACACGCCGGTGGCGGCGAGGGCGCAGAACCCGGCCGCGAGCGCCAGCGAGATCCGGTTCGGGATCAGCATGGTCAGCAGGTCGCTCGCCGCCGCGTAGGCCATGAAGAACGGGAAGACGATCAGGAGACCGAAGCTTGCCATGATTCCGGGCGCCTCCGAGGGCCGGTGTGAAGCGAAGTGTCAGCGGTTCGCGTGAAGAAACTGCAACCGCCCCCGAGGGCGAATCAGGAGCCGGACGCGCGAGCCGCCGCCGTCCCGGACCGGCACCCGGCCGGCCGCGCGGTGCCGGCACGGGATGGTTGGACAACGAAGCGAAGCCGGTCCCGCGGCGACGGGATCGGCTTTGGCCCAAAGGGAGGCTTGCGGGGCTGGATCGGCCGCGTCTTGCCCCCGAACTGAATGCGTTCCGTCACGATCCGGCGCGCTGCCGATGTCCGGGCCGTTCGCGCGGCGTGCCCCGATCCCGCGACCGCTTCCGTGGGAAGCATGGCCGAAGACCGGGGCGGTGCCGCCGACTGCGCCGTTGACGGTGGCGCGAGGCCGGACGATCAGCCGAGCTGGTTGGAAACGTTGACGAAGGCGTTGTTCAGCTTCGGGCCGAGGAGCTTCAGGGTGCCGATGATGACCACGGCGATGAGGGCAGCGATCATGCCGTACTCGATGGCGGTCGCGCCGGACTCGTCAGAAGCGAAATTCTTGAACATGGTCTTCATGGTTTTGATCCTTGGTCAGAAGACTTGGCAGGTAACCGTCGAAGATCTGTTATTTCGATCGGCGGCAGGGGGAGAATGCCTGCCGCGTCTTGCCATTCAGTTAAATCGCTCCTCGAAAGCACGATCCTCCGGGCAGACGCTGCGCTTGGTGAAGGAAGTATGAGCTGCGGGTCCGGGCGGGGCCTGGACCGGCCTCGGACCAAGCCGCGACAAGGCCGACTGGATGGAGGCTCGGCCACCCGCGACCGTGGGACGGTCGCTCGCCGGATCTCACGGGGCGTCACCCGTGAGACTTGGAGCGCCTCGCAGAACACCCCTTCAACGCCCGCCCTCGCTCGGGCGCCTGCGGCGCGTCGAGCGTCGTGTGAGGCGTTCTTGGTCTTAGCGGTTCCTTCACCAATCCGCTGTCTCCTGATGGCGACCGGGCCGCGTGCTCCGCAGGGCCGCCGCACGAGGCCCGCGCGCCGGGCCCACGACGATCCATCTCAGCGCCCCCGAGTTCTCCGCCCGATGCGCCGCACGCCTCCCCGCCCGTTCCGGCAAGCCGGTCTCGCCCTGATCCTCGGGATCGCGACGCTCCAGGTCGTCCCGCGCCAGCTCGCCCCGATCCAGGCCGCCGCGGCGCAGGCGGTAAGCTCATCCGTCGTCACCGTGATGGTCGACAACGCCAAGGTGATGCGCCTGCCGGAGAAGACGCAGACGGTGATCGTCGGAAACCCGATGATCGCCGACGTGACGCTCCAGAAGAACGGCGTGCTGGTGCTCACCGGCAAGAGCTTCGGCGCGACCAACCTCATCGCGCTCGATGCCGGCGGCGCCATGCTCGCCGAGACCACGATCCGGGTGGAGGCGTCGCAGGCGTCGGTGGTCACGGTGCAGCGCGGCCCCGACGAGCGGAACTCCTACTCCTGCACGCCGACCTGCCAGCCCTCGGTCCAGCTCGGAGACTCGAGCAAGTACTTCGGCGATGTCAGCGGGCAGGCGGAAACGCGGCGCAACCTCGCGACCGCGGGCTCGACGCCAGCCGGCCGTTAGGATTTCCCAGGCGAGGGGATCGCCGCCTCGCACGCGAAGAGGGTTGCAGCCCCACGAGGCGCGGGGCGCCTGCCGCCGCGGTTCTCCGCGCCCGCTTCGTGCCGGCCTGCGCTTGGCGGGCGCCCCGGCCGGTCCCGCGGTTCAGAGCGTCTGGTTGTAGGCGCCGATGGCCGTGTTCTCGCGCAGCACGCCGTCGACGGCGGAGAACATCGCGCGCAGCCGCGCGTCGGAGACCGGGCTCTCGATCACCACCACCAGTTCGGGCTTGTTGGAGGAGGCGCGCACCAAGCCCCAGGTGCCGTCCTCGGTGGTGATGCGCACGCCGTTGACGGTGACGAGGTCGACGATCTTCGAGCCGGCGATGGTCTCGCCCGCCTCCTTCATCGCGCGGAAGCGCGCGGTGACCGTGTCGACCACGCCGTACTTGGCCTCGTCGGGGCAGTGGGGCGACATGGTGGGCGAGCCCCAGGTCTTGGGCAGGGCCCGGTAGAGGTCGGCCATCGACGCGTCGGGATTGCGGTCGAGCATCTCGATCACCGCGATGGCGGTGAGCAGGCCGTCGTCGTAGCCGCGCCCGATCGGCGCGTTGAAGAAGAAGTGCCCCGACTTCTCGAAGCCGGCCAGGGCGCCCAGTTCGTTGACCCGGCGCTTGATGTAGCTGTGGCCGGTCTTCCAGTAGTCCGTCTTGACCGCGACCTTCTGCAGCTCGGGATCGGTCATGTAGAGGCCGGTCGACTTCACGTCGACCACGAAGGTCGCGCCCGGATGGAGCTTGCCGAGATCGCGGGCCAGCATCACGCCGATCTTGTCGGCGAAGATCTCCTCGCCCTCGTCGTCGACCACCCCGCAGCGGTCGCCGTCGCCGTCGAACCCCAAGCCCACGTCGGCGCCGTGTTCCTTCACCGCGTGCGCGATGGCGTGGAGCATGGCCATGTCCTCGGGGTTCGGGTTGTAGCGCGGGAAGGTGTAGTCCGGCGATACGTCCAGCGGCACCACCTCGACGCCGAGCGCCTCCAGGAGCTTCGGGGCGAAGGCGCCGGCGGTGCCGTTGCCGCAGGCGGCCACCACCTTGAGTTTCCGCGCTATGGGTTTCGCCCGGCTCTTCAGGTCGTCGAGGTAGACCTGCGAGAAACCTTCCACGAACTCGTAGGCGCCGCCGTCGCGGTACTGGTAGGTGCCGCCGAGCACGATCTCCTTCAGGCGGCCCATCTCCTCGGGCCCGAAGGTCATCGGGCGGTTCGCGCCCATCTTCACGCCGGTCCAGCCGTTGTCGTTGTGCGAGGCGGTGACCATCGCCACGCACGGGCAGTCGAGGGCGAACTGGCCGAAATAGGCCATCGGCGAGAGCGCGAGGCCGACATCCTTCACCCGCAGGCCCGCCGCCTGCATGCCGGCGATCAGCGCGAGCTTGATCGAGGACGAGTAGGCGCGGAAGTCGTGGCCCGTCACGATGTCGGGGCGCACCCCGAGTTCGTGGACGAGCGTCCCGATGCCGAGACCGAGCGCCTGCACCCCCATCAGGTTGATCTCGTCGGGAAACAGCCAGCGCGCGTCGTACTCGCGGAACCCCGTCGGCTTGACGAGCGGAAGCTCCTCGAACGCGAACGTGTTGGGCGTCAGCGAAGGCAGGGGCTTGGGGAACATCGCAGACCCTTCGAAGAACGACGCGCTGCGATCCGGATCAGGATCGCCGAATCAGGATCGACGCCGGTGACGTCGGCACGCAAGCGGCTCTAGCCGAACGGAAATGCGAGGGGAAGCCGGGACGCGGGTCTTGATCGATGCCCGAGCATCGGATCAGGTACGGCCATGCCGAGCGATCCGCAGCATGCCCCGGGTTCGCGCGCGCCGGAATCAGCGACCGAACCGGGCGACGTCGCCGTCACCTTCAGCGCGACGGTCGAAGACGTCGTCGCGGCCTACCAGCGGCACCACTGGGCGCTGTTCCGGAGCCGGAAGACGCTCGTTGCGCTCGTTGCCACGCTGTCGATCGTCGCCCTCGCCCTCGCGATCCTGATCGGCGACGATCCGATGGCGGTGGCGGTGATCCTCCTTGCGAGCCTGCTCGGAGGTCTCGCGCTACCCCCGATCATGATTCGCTGGCGCGTCCCCGTCGTGGCGCGGCGGATCTACGCCCAGCAGCGCGGGCTTCACGACGAGATCCGCGTGCATGCGGACGCGTTTGGCATCGGGGTTCGATCGGCAACGGTCGAAGGCCGGACGCCCTGGTCCCACTACCTGCGCTGGCGGGAGGATCGCCGCGTGATCCTGCTCTACCAATCGGACGCGCTGTTCCAGTTCATCCCCAAGCGCGTGCTCTCCGAGGCGGAGATCGCGACCCTTCGCGGCCTCGCGGCCGCTGCCGGGCTCAGGCCGCCCTGCGCCGCTCCGGGTAGAGACTGAACAGCCCTTCCGCATCGGCCCGGGCGACCCCGCGCTCGGTGATCAGGCCGGTGACGAGGCGGGCGGGCGTCACGTCGAAGGCGGGGTTCGCCACCGGGCTTCCCGGCGAGACCACCTCGACCGTGGCGAAGCCCCCGTCGGGCAGGCGGCCGGTGAGGTGCGTGACCTCGCGGGCGTCGCGCTCCTCGATCGGGATCTCGGCGACGCCGTCGTGGAGCGTCCAGTCGATCGTCGAGAAGGGGAGGGCGGCGTAGAACGGCACCCCGTTGTCGTGGGCGGCGAGCGCCTTCAGGTAGGTGCCGATCTTGTTGCACACGTCGCCCGACGCCGTCGTGCGGTCCGAGCCGACGATGCAGAGGTCGATCCTTCCGTGCTGCATCAGGTGGCCGCCGGCGTTGTCGCTGATGACCGTGTGGGGCACCCCGTGGCCGTTCAGCTCGAACGCGGTGAGCGCTGCGCCCTGGTTGCGCGGCCGGGTCTCGTCGACGAAGACGTGGACCGGCACGCCGGCCTCGTGCGCGACGTAGACGGGCGCCAGCGCGGTGCCCCAGTCGACGGTGGCGAGCCAGCCGGCGTTGCAGTGGGTCAGCACGTTCACCGCCCGGCCCTCGCCGCGGGCGAGATCCGCGATCAGGCGGCTGCCGTGGTTGCCGATGGCGCGGCAGCTCGCGACGTCCTCCTCGGCGATCCGGCCGGCCTCGGCGAAGGCGCGGGAGAACCGCTCGGGCGCCTGGACCTGCCGGAGGTTCCCCGCGACGCGATCCAGCGCCCAGCGCAGGTTGATCGCGGTCGGGCGCGTCGCCGCGAGCACCGCCACCGCCCGGTCGAGGCCGTCGTTCGAGGCGTCCGCGCGCATGGCGAGCGCCAGTCCGTAGGCCGCGGTGACGCCGATCAGCGGGGCGCCGCGCACCACCATGGTGCGGATCGCGCGCGCCGCGTCGTCGAGGGAGGCCAGCCGCTGAAGCTCGAAGGCGAAGGGCAGCCGGGTCTGATCGATCACCTGGACGCTGACGCCGTCCGGGTCCGCGAAGATGGTTCTGTAGGGTTGACCGTCGATCCTCATGATCCCGGTCTGCCACAGACAGGGCGGTTTTGCACCATCCGAGGCGCTGCGCCGGACCGAGGCGGCCGAGTTTCAAGGACACCGAGGACCGGCGCAGCGCCTCGGAGAGAGCCGACCCGGCGCGATCTCCGTAGCCCCGCCCGCGAGGTGGGCCGACCGGTCCTGCTTTTCAGGTTTCCGAGGGCGGGCCGTAATTTAGGTTAGAGCCAGCTTGGCCGCAGGACCTTACCCTCACGCCGGGGTCCGTGACCCGAGGCGGCGATCGGCGGGCGTGTGTCGTGCGCCCCGATCGGAGAAGGACGGCGTTGATGGCAGGCGGGTTCGAGGGGTTGGACAAGCCGCAGCCGCCGGCCCGCTATCGGGCGCTGCTGCTGAGCGCGGCCGGGCAAGTCCTGCGGATGGAGCATCTTCCCGCGAGCGACGACGCCGACGCGATGCGGCGCGCCCGGTTGCTCGTGGACGGTCATGCCGTCGAACTCTGGGACGGTGTGCGCTTCATCGAGCGGTTCGAGCCGTCGGACGGCTCCGACTAACCTCGATCGGATCGGAAACGGGCGCCGCGTCGGCCGGTTGAGCGGCGGGGACTTCAGGAACGACGTGCAGGGACGACGGGGATGGCGCGCTACTTTTTCGACATCGAGGATGGCGAGCTTCGGTGCGACGACACAGGAAGCGAGTACGCCGACCTGGACGAGGTTCGCCACGCCGCCATGCGCATCCTGCCCGACATCGCGCGCTTCGAGAGCGCGGACGGCGACCGCCACACCTTCTCGGTGGTCGTGCGGGACGCGGACCGCCGTCCCGTCTTCGTAACGACTCTCGCGCTCACGGGCCTCTGGCTGGTGGATCGTCCCTGAGGACCGCGCACTTCCGAGCGCATGGTCGCGCCTCGGAGACCATCGGGCGGCGCCCATGGCACGCCTCTCCATCAGAGCGCCTCGGGTCCGATCATCGCGCCGGTCAGCATCGCGACGAGGTCGGCCTGGCGCGCGGTGCCGGTCTTGGCGAAGACCGACTTCAACTGCGTGCGGATCGTCGCGGGGACGACGCCTTGGGCGCCCGCGAGCGTGCCGACGGTGCCGCCGGTCATCAGCCCGCGCGCGACCCGAGCCTCGGCCGGGGTGAGGTCGAACAGCCCCTGGATCAGGTCCGCCGACAGCGCGCGGCCCTGCCTGACGTCGACGACGATCAGGATGGAGGCCGCGGCCGCGAACACGTCGCGGGCCGCGCCGCGAACGGGCATGAGGTGGACGATCATCGCCCGGCGTTCGGCCCGCGCCGCGATCGGGATCGAGGCGACGGCCTCGGGATGCGATGCGGGGACGAGCGCGTCGAGGGCGCGCACGAGGAGGCGGTCGGCGCGCGGGTCGGCGAGGTGGATGCGGTCGGCCCGGTCCTGCGCGACGGCCGGGACGAGCCCGGCGAACAGGTCGTTGGCCGCGACCACGCGGTGGCGCGGGGACAGGACCGCGGCCGGCAGGCCGAGCAGGTCGAGGGTCGCGACGATGCTGCGCGCCCGGGCCAGCCCGAGGCGGGCGGCGATCAGCCCGGCGCGGGCGAGGTGGGCGCGCAGGGGGTCCAGCGCCCGCACGGCCTCGGTCGAGAAGGGGCCGGCCGCGTAGGCGCGCTCCCAACTGAACACGATCGCGTCGTCGGCGACCGTCGGGATGGCGACGCCGGTGCACCAGCCGAGGCCGCGTGCGCGCAGGAAGCCGTAGACCGGGTCGGCCGCCATCTCCGCCTCGGTGAACAGGTCGTGGTCATGGACGAAGCCGGCCCGGTCGAGGGCGAGCGCGCGGGCCGGCCGCGGATTGAGCGCCATCCATCCGCCGGAGAGCGCCTCCGGCATGTGCGTCAGGATCGCGCCGGTGGCCCGCCACTGGAGCCCGTGCCGCCCCTGGGCGAGGATCACGCCGCCGACCGAGCCCGTGGCCGCCGCGACACGGTCGAGCACGTCGGACCAGACCTCGGGCACGACGGCCGCCTCGTAGATCAGGTCGACCAGGGCGTCGAAATCGGCGGGCCCGCGCATCGTCCGTCATCCGTGCCGCTTGGAGTATCCGTTTGACCCAAGCCGGCTTTCGCTGCCATGGGCGCTCGCCTCCGGAAAGTGCGTTTGCGCGCAGGATGCGCTTCCGCATCACGGCGGTGATGGCGACCTCTGCCGGTCGTCCGGCGGACGTGGGGCCTGATGCCCTTTTGGTGCAACGCCGCGTTGCGCGTGGCGCTTGACCGGTCCGCCCGGGCCGACGACATCCTGGGCTTCGGCAAGGAGCGGGCATGGCAGGGCTGAAGGAATGGCAGGGCTGAAGGACAAGCGTGGCTTCATCGACAAGGACCGGCTCGACCTCTCCGAGCGCAAGGCCGTCGAGTACTGGATGAAGCGCTGGGGGGTGACGCAGGACCAGCTCACCACCGCGCATCGCAAGGCCGGCCGCATGGTCAAGGATATCGCGGCCGAGCTGGGAAAGAAGCGGTGAGCGGACGCCGCCCGCTGGTGAGGTGACGCGCCGCGGCAGGGATCGGCATCGCGCAGGACTGCACGCCCACCCTGCGGCGTGCCCGCAATCCTCATCGCGGAACACGCGTCGGACCGAGGCGGGAGATTACCGGTCGTGCGCCTCCGTGCCGTCCTTGAGCGATGCGGAGCCCACGTACGAGGCCGGCCGAGTCTCGACGTGCGGCCGACGCGCCTCGCATCCCGACGAACCGTCCCGGGGGCCGGTCGCTGTGGGCCGAGGCTCCGTCGCCCTTGCGCAGAAGGCGGCGCGGGGGGTTGATGCGCCTATGTCCGACCTGTTCGCCGCAGAGAGCCGTCCCGACGAGGCCGCGCCGCGCCCCCTGGCCGACCGCCTGCGGCCGGGCACGCTGGCCGAGGTCGTCGGCCAGGAGCACCTCACCGGCCCGGACGGCGCACTGACGCGCCTGCTCCGCGGGAAGAGCTTCGGCTCGCTGGTGTTCTGGGGACCTCCCGGCACCGGCAAGACCACGGTGGCGCGGCTGCTCGCCCACGAGACCGACCTGCACTTCGAGCAGATCTCGGCGATCTTCTCCGGCGTGCCGGAGCTCCGGAAGGTGTTCGAGGCGGCCCGCAGGCGCCGCGCGGGGGGCCAGGGGACGCTGCTCTTCGTCGACGAGATCCACCGCTTCAACCGGGCGCAACTCGACGCCTTCCTCCCCGTGATGGAGGACGGCACGGTGACGCTCGTCGGCGCCACCACCGAGAATCCGTCCTTCGAGCTGAACGCGGCGCTGCTGTCGCGGGCTCGCGTGCTGCTGTTCCGGTCCCTCGACGGGCCGGCCGTCGTCAAGCTGATCGCGCGGGCCGAAGACCTGACCGGGCAGACGCTGCCGCTGACCGAGGAGGCCCGCGGCGTCCTCGTGCGCATGGCCGACGGCGACGGGCGCGCGGCGCTGACGCTCGTCGAGGAAATCTGGCGCTCGGCCAAGCCCGACGAGACCTTCGACGCCGAGATGCTCCAGACGATCGTCCAGCGGCGCGCGCCGATCTACGACAAGGCGCAGGAGGGGCACTACAACCTGATCAGCGCGCTGCACAAGACCGTGCGCGGGTCCGACCCGGACGCCGCCCTGTACTATCTCTGCCGGATGCTCGACGGCGGCGAGGACCGGCTGTTCATCGCCCGCCGCCTCGTGCGGATGGCGGTGGAGGACATCGGGCTGGCCGACCCGCAGGCGCTCGTCATCGCCAACGCGGCCAAGGACGCCTTCGACTTCCTCGGCAGCCCCGAGGGCGAGCTGGCGCTCGCGCAGGCGGTGATCTACCTCGCCTGCGCGCCGAAATCGAACGCGGCCTACGAAGCCTACAAGGCCGCAACCCGGATCGCCAAGGCGCACGGCTCCCTGCCGCCGCCGCGCACGATCCTGAACGGCTCGACCAAGCTGATGAAGCGGCTCGGCTACGGCGAGGGCTACCGCTACGACCACGACGAGCCGGACGCGTTCTCGGGCCAGGATTACTGGCCGGACAGCCTCGGGCGCCAGCGCTTCTACGAACCGAGCGAGCGCGGGCTGGAGAGCCGCTACCGCGACCGCCTCGCGAACTGGGAGCGCCTGCGCCGCGAGCGGCGCGGACAGGACTGATCGTCTCGCGCCGGCGATCATCCGCGCGGCGCGGCGGCCTGGACTTCCGGGCGATGTCCAGCGCGCTCCTGGTGGTGCCGGCGGTCTGCCTCGAACCTCGCGCGCGCTGCGCGCTGGACGGCCGAGCCGTCGGCCTGTAGGGGAGCCGCCCTCACGAACATCGCGACGGACAGAACCCGATGGCGGCCTGCGGCCTCGATTTCGGCACGTCGAACACGACCCTCGGGCGCGCGGGCGCCGATGGACCGCGCCTCGTTCCCCTGGAGGAGCGGCACGTCACGATCCCGAGTGCGATCTTCTTCGAGCCCGGCCGCGAGCCGGTAATCGGGCGGGCGGCGACGGAGGCCTACGTCGAGGGCACGCCGGGCCGGATGATGCGCAGCCTCAAGTCGGTGCTCGGCTCCGGGCTGATCGAGGAGACCACGCCGGTCGGGCGCGAGCGCGTGCGGTTCCGCGACGTGATCGGGCGCTACCTTGCGGCAGTGAAGGCGCGGGCGGAGGACGCGGCCGGCGAATCCTTCGACGCGGTGGTGCACGGCCGCCCGGTCCACTTCGTCGACGGCGACGCGGAGGGCGATCGCCGCGCCGAGAATACCCTCCGTGAGATCGCCCACGGCATCGGCTTCCGCCACGTGGCGTTCCAGTACGAGCCGATCGCCGCCGCCCTCGACCACGAGCGCAGCGTGCGACGCGAGGAGATCGCGCTGATCGCCGATATCGGCGGCGGCACCTCGGACTTCTCGATCGTGCGCCTGTCGCCGGAGCGCCACGCCCGCGCGGATCGCGCCGGCGACATCCTGGCCAACGACGGCGTGCGCATCGGCGGCACCGACTTCGACCGCGTCCTCAGCCTCGGCACGGTGATGCCGCTGCTCGGCCTGGGAAGCCCGATGAGGCGCGAAGGACTGACGGTGCCCAACGCCTACTTCCACGACCTCGCCACGTGGTCGAGCATCAACCGGCTCTACAACCCGAGGACGCGGCGCGAGATCGCCGAGATCGTTCGCGATGGGGCGCGGCCCGACCTGATCGCGCGGCTCTCCACCGTGGTCGAGCTGGAGCGCGGGCATTCGCTGGCGCTCGCCGTGGAGGGCGCCAAGATCGCGGCCTCGGACGACGGGGCCGGCACGGTCGACCTGGAGTGGGTCGAGTCGGGCCTCGCGGCCGCGATCGACCGCGCCACCCTCGTCGCCCACACGGGGAGGCTCGCCGCCCGCATCGCCGAGCGGGTCGGGCGCTGCCTCGCCCAGGCCGGGCTGCGCGCGGACGCGATCGACGCCCTGTTCCTCACCGGCGGCTCGACGCGGCTGCCGCACGTCCGCGAGGGCCTCACCGCCTGCCTGCCCGGCGCCCGCGTGGTCGAGGGCGACACCTTCGGCTCGGTCGGGATCGGCCTGACGATCGAGGCGGCCCGGCAGGCGGCCTGAGATCACGGGATCGTCGGCGTGCCGGGCGGCCGCTTCGCGAGGCGGGCGAATTGTCGCCGCTGCCGGCGGGTGCTACCGCGCTGGCATGACAGGCACTCCACCACGCCGCGGCGGCTCGGCCGGTAAAGGATCGGGCAGCGGTTCCGGCAAGACCGGCAGGGGCGCGGGTCGCGGCCCCGCGGGCAAACCTTCGGGCGGGAAGGGGGCGGGCCGCGGACCCCGCGCCGGCGGCCCGGCCAAGCCGCGCTTCGGCCGGCCCGAGCGCGCCGGCACCGGCCCGCGCACGAGCGCGCTCGACGCCGCGCAGCGGGCGGCGCGGATGCGCGGCGACGAGGGGGCCGCCCGCGGCCCCTGGGGCGAGGCCGAACCGGTTCAGCCTCGCCCCGCCCGGTCCGCGGCGCGTCCGCCGCGCGCGGGCCCTGCATCGGTACGCGGAACGCAAAAACCCGCCGTGCGCCGCCCCGACGCCGAGCCAGGCAGGGTGACCGAGCCCGAGGGTCCGACCAAGCGCCAGCTTCGCGCGGCAGCCTCCGCGACGCTCGCCTCCGGCGTGCAGACGCTGACCGTGGAGCCGGACGAGGCCGGGATGCGGATCGACCGGTTCCTCACCGCGCGCTTCCCCCAGCTTCCCTTCGCCCGCGTCCAGAGCATCGTCCGCAAGGGCGAATTGCGGGTCGACGGCAGCAGAGCCAAGCCCAACGACCGGCTGGAGCCGGGCATGGCGGTGCGGGTGCCGCCGCTCAAGCTCGACCAGCCGGCCGACCGTCCGCGCAACCCTTTGCGCGACCAGAATGATGCCGACTTCATCCGGTCGCTGATCCTCTACGAGGACGCGGACATGCTGGTGCTGAACAAGCCGTTCGGCCTCGCGGTGCAGGGCGGCTCCGGCACCGTCCGCCACGTCGACGGACTGCTCGAAGCGCTCGCCGGGCCGGACGGCCAGAGGCCGCGCCTCGTCCACCGCCTCGACAAGGACACCGCCGGCTGCCTCATCGTCGCCAAGACCCGGCTCGCGGCGGCGACGCTCGCCAAGAGCTTCCGCTCGCGGGCGGCGCGCAAGATCTACTGGGCGCTGACGGCCGGCGTGCCGCGGGTGCCGCAGGGCCGGGTCTCGACCTACCTCGTCAAGGAGGAGCCGACCGATGCCGATGCCCGCATGCGGATCGCCCAGCACGGCGAGGACGGCGCGAGCCACGCGCTGACCTACTACGCGGTGGTCGATCAGGCCGCCCAGAAGCTGTCCTGGCTCTCGTTCAAGCCCGTGACCGGCCGCACCCACCAGTTGCGGGCGCACGCGGCGCATATCGGCCACCCGATCGTCGGCGATCCGAAGTACTTCTCGGTCGAGAACTGGGCGCTGCCCGGCGGCCTCCAGAACCGGCTTCACCTGCTGGCGCGCCGCATCGTCATCCCGCACCCGCGCACGGGCAAGCCCATCGACGTGAGCGCGCCGCTGCCGCCGCACATGGCGCAGAGCTGGAACCTGCTCGGCTTCGACGCCGCCCGGTACGACCCGATCGTCGACGCGCCGGAGGCCTGAGGCCGAGGCCTTCGCGATCGACCGCGTGCGCGCCTTGGTGCGCGCCTTGGCAAGCGGCGCGGGAGGCTCATATTCTCCGCCGGACCGATCGGTGGATGATCGCGGCGTCCTCCGCAGGCCCGCTGCCCTCGACCCTCGCGGTGAGACTCCAAGACTGAGATCCCAGGACCATGAAGCTCTCGACGCTGGCCTGCCTCGCCGCCCTCGGCCTGATCGGACCGGCGGCCCTCACGGCCGCGGCGCAGACCGTCGCGCCGGGCACGCCGGGGATTGCGGCGGGCCGCGCGGGGCCGCCGGGCGTGCGCGGCGAGCGGCGGCGGGGCAGCTACGCGTTCTGCAACCGCGAGTCGCACAAGCGATCGCTGAGCGGAGGCAGGCGCCGCCGCTTCCTGATCCGGTGCAAGCTCGGCTACGAGCGCAAGCGCGCCCCGCAGGCCCTCCAGCCGGCGCAGGCACCGGCGGAGCGCAAGCCGTGAGGCGGCCGCTCCGCAGGGCGCGATGAAGCTGATCGTCTTCGATGTCGACGGCACCCTCGTCGACAGCCAGCACCTGATCGTCGCCGCGCAAGGGGTGGCGTTCGCCGAGCACGGCCTGAAGGTGCCGAGCCGCGCCGAGTCCCTGTCCGTCGTCGGCCTGTCCCTGCCGCAGGCGTTCCGCCGCCTCGTCGGCGACGACGGGCCGGTCGAGGGCCTGTCGGAGAGCTACAAGCGCGCCTTCAACGCCCTGCGCCTCGATCCCGACTACGAGGAGCCGCTGTTTGCCGGGATGAGCGACCTCGTGGCGCGGCTCCATGCCCGCCCCGACGTGCGGCTCGGCATCGCCACCGGCAAGTCGCGGCGCGGCCTCGACCGCATCGTCGACGGCAACGGATGGGCCGGCTGGTTTTCCACCACCCAGAGCGCGGACGACGCACCCTCGAAGCCCGATCCGGCCATGCTGCTCCAGGCGATGGCGGAGGCGGACGTCGCGCCCTCGGCCACCGTGATGATCGGCGACACCACCTACGACATGGCCATGGCGGTGAGCGCGGGCGCCGCCGCGATCGGCGTCGCCTGGGGCTACCACCCGGCCGGCGCCCTGTTCGGCGCGGGCGCGGTGACGGTGGTCGAGACGGCCGCCGCGCTCGCCGACCTGTTCCCAGGCCCGGCCGCAGGCTGAACGCGCGCGCTGACCTCGCGCCAAGCGAACCGATCCCCTATCTCAGCGGCCATGAGCGACGACATCACCAAGGACTGGCTCGGAGAGCCCTCGGACGCAATGCGGCCGGACCCGATGCGGGCCGTGCGCGACCACGGCAAGCCGGTGCTGCCGAAGCGCTTCTACCGGGAGACGGGCTTTCGCGAAGGGGAGGGCGGCTTCCGCCTGACGCTCGACGGGCGCCCGGCCAACACGCCGGCCCGCAACCCGCTCGCGGTGCCGAGCCGGGTGCTGGCCGAGCGCCTCGCCGCCGAGTGGGCGGCGCAGGGGGCGAACATCGACCCGTCGGCGATGCCGCTGACGCGACTGATCAACACGGCGGTCGACGGCGTGGCGCCGCGGATGGGCGCCGTAGCGGAGGATCTGTGGCCCTATGCCGGCACGGACCTCGTCGCCTACCGCGCCGCCTCGCCCGAACGGCTCGTCGCGGCGCAGGCTGCCGCCTGGGACCCGGTGCTCGACTGGGCGCGCGAGGCGCTCGGTGCCCGGCTGATCCTCAGCGAGGGCGTGATCCACGTCGAGCAGCCGGAGGCCACGGTGGCGGCCCTGCGCCGGGCAGTGTCGGCGATTGACGACCCGTTTCGCCTCGCCGCGCTCCATACGCTGACGACGCTGTCCGGCTCGCTGCTGATCGCGCTCGCCGTGCTCCGGGGCCGGCTCACGGCTGACGAGGCCTGGGACGCGGCCCACGTCGACGAGACCTATCAGGCCGCGGTCTGGGGCGCGGACGCGGACGCCGAGGCGCGGCTCGCCCATCGCAGGAGGGAGTTCGAGGCGGCGGCGCAGGTCGCGGCGCTGGCGGGATAGGATTGCCGGTCGCGGGCTCCGTGAAGCCGTACGATCGATTTCCCGCCGCCGGGACGCGTGCTAAGGGCGAGGCAACATCGGAGCGGCCAAGCCTGATCGACGGGACGGTCCGCGCAACCGATGACGCGTCGCATCAGGCAGGGCCGCTCACGACATGAAGGACATTCTCGAAAAGCTCGAGGAGCGCCGGGCGCTGGCCCGTCTCGGCGGCGGGCAGACACGCGTCGAGGCCCAGCACAAGCGCGGCAAGCTCACGGCGCGCGAGCGCATCGAACTGCTCCTCGACCACGGGTCGTTCGAGGAGTTCGACATGTTCGTGCAGCACCGCTCCACAGATTTCGGGATGGAGCGGCAGAAGATCCCCGGCGACGGCGTCGTCACCGGCTGGGGCACGATCAACGGCCGCACCGTGTTCCTGTTCTCGAAGGATTTCACGGTGTTCGGTGGCTCGTTGTCGGAAGCCCACGCGCAGAAGATCGTCAAAGTTCAGGACATGGCGCTGAAGATGCGCGCGCCGATCATCGGCATCTTCGACGCCGGCGGCGCCCGCATCCAGGAGGGCGTGGCGGCGCTCGGCGGCTACGGCGAGGTGTTCCGCCGCAACGTGATGGCGTCCGGCGTCATCCCGCAGATCTCCGTCATCATGGGGCCGTGCGCGGGCGGCGACGTCTACTCGCCGGCGATGACCGACTTCATCTTCATGGTGCGCGACACGAGCTACATGTTCGTCACCGGTCCCGACGTGGTGAAGACCGTGACGAACGAGGTGGTGACGGCCGAGGAACTCGGCGGCGCCAAGGTCCACACCACGAAATCGTCGATCGCCGACGGCGCGTTCGAGAACGACGTCGAGGCGATCCTGCAGATCCGGCGGCTCCTCGACTTCCTGCCGGCCAACAACATCGACGGCGTGCCGCAGATCGAGAGCTTCGACGACCCGCTGCGGCTGGACAAGTCGCTGGACACCCTGATCCCGGACAACCCGAACACGCCCTACGACATGGGCGAGTTGATCCGACGCGTCTTCGACGAGGACGACATCTTCGAGATCCAGGCCGCCTACGCCCGCAACATCATGACCGGCTTCGGCCGGATCGAGGGGCGCACGGTCGGGTTCGTCGCGAACCAACCGATGGTGCTGGCCGGCGTGCTCGATTCCGACGCGTCGCGCAAGGCCGCGCGGTTCGTGCGGTTCTGCGACGCGTTCTCGATCCCGATCGTGACCTTCGTGGACGTGCCGGGCTTCCTGCCGGGCACGGCGCAGGAGTACGGCGGCCTGATCAAGCACGGGGCGAAGCTCCTGTTCGCCTACTCGCAGGCGACCGTGCCATTGGTCACGATCATCACGCGAAAAGCCTTCGGCGGCGCCTACGACGTGATGGCCTCCAAGCATGTCGGCGCCGACCTCAACTACGCGTGGCCGACCGCGCAGATCGCGGTGATGGGCGCCAAGGGTGCGGTCGAGATCATCTTTCGGAGCGAGATCGGCGACAGCGAGAAGATCGCGGCCAGGACGGGCGAGTACGAGGACCGCTTCCTGTCGCCGTTCGTCGCCGCCGAGCGCGGCTACATCGACGAGGTGATCATGCCGCATTCCACCCGCAAGCGCATCGCGCGGGCACTCGGCATGCTGCGCACCAAGGAGATGGAGCAGCCCTGGAAGAAGCACGACAACATCCCGCTCTGAGGCGAACCGGCATCCGACGTGGTACGGATGGGTTTGCGGAACGCCGGGGGGATCGAGATGGGGATCGAGATCATGCGCTGCGGAACGGCCGCGTCGTTGGCGATCGTGTTCGGAATCGTCTGCCTCGGTGCGGCCCTGGTCGACGCTTCGCCGGCCGCGGCGCAGCTCGACACGGTCAACACGATCCCCTGCGCCCAGGACGGGGGCATCTGCCGCATGCCCCATCCGACGAACGTCTACTACGGCGTACCGGGCAAGACGAACGGCCGCCCGTTCCCGCAGGGCGGCTCGATCCCATGCAACGCGCAAACCTTCGGCGATCCCGCGCCGGGACAGCGGAAGAGCTGCTGGTACGCGCCCCGCTTGGTCGACAGCCGACGCCGCGGCGGTGACGGTTACCGCGGCGAGGACGAAAGATCCGGCTATCGCGGACGCGACCGGGACTACGACGGGCCGAGCCGCAGGCCCTATGACGGCGGCGACGCGCCCCGGCGCCGTTACCGCGGGGAGCCCGACGACGACGATTAGACCCTGCCCGCCCGCCCGTTGTCCGCCGCCGGCATCACGCCTGAGCAACGGGTGATCGGCTGTTGCGCAGCCATGACGTTCGGGGCAGATCACGGGCGATGTGCGCTGAAGCACAAGGAGACCAGCGCGGCCGGCGCAGGAAACAGTCGCGCAATCTCCGGTCCCTACCGTGAGCGCCCGATAGACCAGACAGCGGCGAGGCCACGGACATGACGATCGCGACGCAGCTTCATCGGATCGCCGTGCCGGTGGTGGCGCTCGCCGTCGCGGTCACACCGTTGGCGAACCCGCTGCTCCTGGCGCTCGCCGCCTTCTCCGGCGGTCTGCTCCTCGCCTATCGCTGCGCAGCCGACCTGCTCGCGAACGGCGTGGCGGTGCCCGACGGTGAGACGGTGTTCCGCCACTTCGTCTGAGGCACAGGTTCGGTATTGCCCCGACACCGTGGGCCGGGCAGACGTCAGCTCCGGTCGCTGTGCTCGATCACCGCGCAGAGCGTCAGCGGCCCCTGCTCCGGCGAGGTCATGGCCGCGCAGGTGACGCGAGCGCCGCCGAGGTCGACGTTGCTGTGGCGCAGGCGCACGGCCGCGGCCTGGGCCGTGTGGGCGGCCTCGGTGATCACCGCCGCGTCGATGCCGGTGACCGCGTGGCCGGCCCGCCCGAACAGGTCGTAATAGGCGTCCGGCGGAGTACCCCCGCGGAACTGCGCACCGATGGAGGAGAAGTCCGGGGCGCCGCAGGCCAGCGTCAGCGTCGTATCCGGTCCCGCCGTGAAGCTCGCGTAGTCCCGGCGGCGGTCGTCGGTCTTGGCCGCGGTCTCGGCCGTCACCCGATCGACGAGGGCGTCGCACTCGTCGGCCCTTGCCGCGAGGCCGGTGCCGGCGAGGGCGATGAGGACAAGAGTCGGCAGGAGCGCGCGCATGCCCGGTGACATAGGGCGCGACGCGAGCAAGTCGCGCCTCACGCGCTGATCATGCGGCGGCCGCGCGGCCGGAGGGCGCGGCCTCGGTCGGATCGGGCTTCGGGGGGGCGGTGACGACGCGGTTGCGACCCTGCGCCTTGGCTCGGTAAAGGGCCGCGTCCGCTTGGTCGAGGGCGGACTGCACGGACGGCGCCTCCGCCTCGCAGGCCGCCGCCCCGATGCTGACCGTGAAGGCGATCGCACCGCTCGGGTCCGCGACCCGAAGGTCGGCGACCCGCTGGCGAATGCGCTCGGCCGTCGCCCGCGCACCCTCCAGGTCCGCGTCGGGCAGCAGAACGGCGAACTCCTCTCCGCCGAGCCGGCCCAGCAGATCCGTCGGCCGCAACGTCTCGCCGATCGTCCGGACGAGGGCGCACAGCACCGCGTCCCCGCCCGCATGTCCGTAGCGGTCGTTCACGCCCTTGAAGTGGTCCGCGTCGAGCATCAGCACCGCGGCAGACCGGCCGACGCGGCGCGCCCGCTGCAACTCCGCCGTCGCGCGCTCGGTGAAGCTTCGCCGGTTCAGGGCGCCCGTCAGCGGGTCGACGCTCGCGATGTTGAGGAGGTCGCGGCTGTAGGAGGCGATCCGGCGCACCATCGGCTGGAAGATGCCCAGCGCCTCTCCGACGAGGGTAAGCAGCACCACGATCAGCGAGGCCGTCTGCATCCGGCGCAGCATCGTCATCTGCCGCTCGCTGGTCCGCTCGTGCACCTGCACGACGGCGTCGAGGTCGGCCAGCAGGGGCGCCCGCGACGCGGCGAAGACGGGTTCGAGCGCCGCCGCCATGCCCGGATCGGCGGGATCGAGGGCCGCGACGGTGCGCGCCCGGGCGACGAAGGCCGAGACCGCCGGGTCGAGGGGATGCGCACCGCCACGGTAGATTGTCTGAAGCTCGGGGCTCGCGGCGCTGGGCAGGTGCAGGTCCCGGCTGCCCTCCATCAGGGCGCGGTGCGCGGCTTCGAACTGGCGGATCGCCGTGTCGAGGTCCGCGCGGGCGCTCAGGTCGCCGCGGGCGAGCTGCGCGGACAGGCTGGCGATGCGCTGCGAGAGCATCCGCTGGCGGCCGCTGACGTTCACGACCGAGGCCGCGCCCTGGGACTGCTCCAGCACCTGGGACAGCATCACGTGCGACGCCAGCGACATCGCGGCGACGATGATCAGGGCCGTGGCGTAGGCGATCGTCAGGGATCGCCCGGTGATCTGGCGCATGGCGTCCGTCGTGTGGCTCACCCACCACGTAGCGTCCCCGCAAGACCAGATCGCTAAGGCCCCGCGGAACGCACGCCTTTTTCGGAGATCCGGTTATCGGAGGATGAACGGCGCGCCCGGAGATGCCCCGCATCCGGATCGAGGCGCCTCGACTCAGGCGCGGGGCGCGTCCCGGTCCGGCGTCCCGAGGTCGAGGAGCACGATCTCCGGCGGCACCCCGAGGCGCACCGGCACGCGGCTGACGCCGAAGCCGCCGGAGACGATCATGTGGCGGCCCGCCTCGACGTAGTGGCCGTAGGCGTGGCGGCGATGCAGGAGCGCGGGCGAGACGCCGAACAGGCGGATCTGACCGCCGTGGGTGTGGCCGGCGAGCGTCAGCGAGACCCGCTCGGGCACGTCGCTGAAGATGTCGGGCTCGTGCGCCATCAGGATCACGGGCGCGTCGTCGGTGATTCGGTCCATCGTGCCGGGCAGGTCGTCGCGGCCGTCATCGAGTATCAGGAACGGCTGCTGATCGCCGAGGCCGGCGATCCAGAAGGGCTGCCCATCCTTCGCCAGCCGCACCGCGTCGTTCTCCATCACCGGGATGCCGACGGCTTCGAGCACCCGGCGCGCCTCCGGAGTCCCGCCGCGGGCGGATTGGGCCGCGGCATCGTCCCACCAGTCGTGGTTGCCCAGGATGGAGTGGACGCCGAGCGGCGCGTGCAGGCCGGAGACGACGCGGGCGAAGTCGGAGAGCGCCACCTTGCGCCACGCGATCCGGCCGGCGGCCGGATAGTCGCCGAGCATCAGGATGAGGTCGGGGGCGAGTGCGTTCGTGGCGTCGACGATCTCGGCGACGCGGTCCAGGGGCATGAACGGCTCGCAGACGTGGAAGTCGGCGAGCACCGCGATCCTGAGCGACAATCCGGGCGTCCAGTGCGGGAGGCAGGGTGCGTAGCGGGTCACCACGAGGCGGTGGAGCGGCTCGATTCCGAAGGCGTAGGCGCCGGTGGACGCGACGAGAGCGGCGGCCGAGCCGCCGAGTCCGGTCAGGACTTGCCTTCGGCTCGGCAGGATCAGCATGGGTTGGCCTCGTGATCGCACCGGTGCGAGCGCGGTCGCGCTCTTGCCGGAACAGTCCGGCCAAAGCACGGCGCACGTCCCACGCCGGGAGACCCTGGCGCAAGTCCGTTCAGCAAAGCTGAATCGGATGAGCTGTGGGAGGCAGGCGCGCGGCGGCTCAGACCAGCGGCGCATCCTCGTGGACGATGGCGAGGATGCCCCGGCGCTCGGCAGGCGCGAGGTCCGGCTTGACCGCGGCCTTGCGGAGTTGAGCCGCTGCGGCGAGGGCGGGCAGGGCCAGCGGACGGAAGCCGTGACACGGCTCGGCCTGCTCCATCTGCCGCCGCTCGAAGTCTCGCGCCGCGCCGGGCGCCTCCGCACCGTGCGTCTCGTCTCGGGCGTTCATGGGACCTCTCCTGTCCGATCGTCTCTCGGGTTCCGGGCCGTGGGATTTCGGCCCTCGCCGCCGGGTGCGGCCGCGACGGCGCGTCCGCAGTTCTTGAGCCGGCGGACGATCGATAAGGACGCGACCCGGCTGAACGCAGGATTAAGGAAACGTAGCAGTTCAGGGCATCCGTCCGCATCGAGCCGTCGAAGTCCGATGCGGCGCGAGCGAGGGGCACAGCGTTAACGAGGCATTGCCGGTTCGCACGCAATTTCACGGCGCCGTCGAGCACCCCTGAAGGAGATGCGTGTCAGTCTCCGATCGAGGACAGGGAGACCGGTTGTCATGCGATCCCAGGTGTTGCGATCCAAGCTGTTGCTCGGGATGGGCGTGCTCGCCTGCTCCCTCTCGGGCGCGGCGCTGGCGGACCCGGATCCGATGCGCCCGATCCCATCCGGAGCGAGCGTGCGCGGCACGCCGATCCGGATCGAGGCGTCGCTGTCGGTCCAGATCCCCCTGGCCCCAGGCTCCGCCATCGAGGAGCAGGTGCGCCAGACCGAGGCCGCCCGGAAGGCGGTCTACGGGATGGCGGCGCGCGAATGCACGGCACTCAAGGAGGTCTTCAAGGCGGAGTGCCGGCTGGTGTCGCTGCGCGCCAACAGCAACGTCCAGCCGCGCGGCAACGGCACCGAGCAGGTGTT
Organism: uncultured Methylobacterium sp.; assembly: GCF_964242245.1. Classification (NCBI taxonomy): domain Bacteria; kingdom Pseudomonadati; phylum Pseudomonadota; class Alphaproteobacteria; order Hyphomicrobiales; family Methylobacteriaceae; genus Methylobacterium; species uncultured Methylobacterium sp. The sequence goes on from NZ_CAXTBY010000005.1 coordinate 89,663, forward strand.
CGTCAGCGGTTCGGGGAGCTACGAACTCACCGAGCGCCCGTAAAGCAGACCTCGGCGGCGTTGCCGGGCGGCCTCACGACGGACGCGACCGGGAGACCGCGTTCACGATCGTGCGGTCGGCATCGCCTCCAGGCCCTCGGTCGCGATCCAGGCCGCGGTGCGGTCGAGGGCGCGGGTCAGGCGGTCGAACAGGGCGTCGATCTCCTCCGGGCTGATCACCAGCGGCGGGCAGACCGCGACCCGGTCGCCCATCAGGAAGCGGACGATCAGTCCCTCGCCTTGCGCGAAGGCGACGCACTTGGCGGCCACCCCGGCCTTCGGATCGTACTGGCGCCGGGACGCCTTGTCGGCGACGATCTCCAGGCCGCCGATCAGGCCGATGCCGCGGGCGTCGCCGACGATGGGATGGTCACACAGCGCCGAGAGCCGCGCCTGGAAGTGCGGCGCCTTGGCCGCCGCCCCCTCGACGATCCGCTCGCGCTTGTAGATCTCGATCGTCTTGAGCGCGACCGCGCAGGCGACCGGGTGCCCGGAATAGGTGGTGCCGTGGCCGAAGGTGCCGAGCGCGCGGCTCCGGTCGAGCATCGCCTCGTAGAGGGGCGCGTCGACGCTGACGCCGCCGAGCGGCACGTAGCCGGAGGTCACGGCCTTGGCGAAGGAGAGCGTGTCGGGGCGAAGCCCGAGCGCCTCGCTGCCGAACCACGTGCCGAGCCGGCCGAAGCCGCAGATCACCTCGTCGGCGATGAAGCGCACGTCGTAGCGGGCAAGCACCGCCTGGATCTTCGCGAAGTAGCCGTCGGGCGGGACGATCGCGCCGCCGGCCCCCATCACCGGCTCGGCGACGAAGGCCGCCACCGTCTCCGGCCCCTCGCGCAGGATCGTCGCCTCCAGTTCGTCGGTGAGCCGCTGCGAGAAATCGAGCTCGGACTCGCCCGCCTCCGCGAAGCGGTAATGGTGCGGGCAGGAGACGTGGAGGAAGCCCGGGAGCGGGAGGTCCCAGTCGTTGTGGTTGGCCGGCAGGCCGGTCATCGAGGCGCTGGCGATGGTGACCCCGTGGTAGCCGCGCTGGCGCCCGATGATCTTCTTCTTTTTCGGACGGCCCAGCGCATTGTTGAGATACCAAGCCAGCTTCACCTGCGTGTCGTTGGCCTCGGACCCGGAGGACGTGAAGAAAATCTTCGAGGTCGGGATCGGCATCAGCTCCTTCAGCACCTCGGCGAGCTCGATCGCCGGGTCGTGGCTGCGGCCGGAGAAGAGGTGGCTGAAGGGGAGCTTGCCCATCTGCGCGCGCGCCGCCTCGACGAGTTCGCCGTTCGAGTAGCCGAGCGCCGTGCACCACAGGCCCGACATCCCCTCGATGTAGGGCCGTCCCTCCGTGTCGTAGACGTGGACGCCCTCGCCCCGCTCCAGCACCAGCGGTCCGTTCGCGCGGTGCGCGTCGAGGTTGGTGTAGGGGTGGATCAGGGTTTCGACGTCGCGGGCGGCGAGGTTCGAGAGCATGCGGCGGTCCCGGGTCTGTGATGCGAAGGCCGCCGCCACATTACCGACCCGATGCGCGCTCAGGTACCCCGTTCAGCCCGCGGCCGGCCACCGCCCGGCGCATTCTGCAATCCATGCCCGCTGCGATGCCCGATCCCGCCACCGTCACCGCCACGCCTGCGCCCGGCCGCGCCTGCGGCTCCTGCACCCTGTGCTGCAAGGTCTACGACGTGCCCGCGGTCGCCAGCGTCGCCGGCCAGTGGTGCCGCCACACCCAGGCCGGCCGCGGCTGCGCGATTCACCAGACCCGGCCCGATCATTGCCGCGCGTTCCACTGCCTCTGGATGACGGAGACTTGGCTCGGGCCGGAGTGGAAGCCCGAGCGGTCCAAGATGGTGCTCAGCCTCGATCCGGTGAGCCGCAACATGAACGTCCAGGTCGATCCGGGCCAAGCGAACGCCTGGAGGCGCGAGCCGTACTACGGTCAGCTCAAGCGCTGGGCGGCGGCCTCGATCCCGATGCGGCGCCACGTGCTCGTCCACCTCAACACGGCGACGACCGTGGTTCTGCCCGATCGCGACGTGGCGCTCGGCATCCTGGCGCCCGGCGATCGCATCGTCATGCGCGAGCGGATGGGACCGGGCGGGCCCGTTCTCGAGGTCGAGGCGGTTCGAGCGGCCTGAGGCGCCGCGGGACCGAGCCGCTTTAACCCGGCCGCAACCATACCGCGCGATAAATCGCGTGCCGGCCATCCTCGCACCGGAACGTGCCGGGAGGATCGTCGGGCGTGGCTTCGAGTGCGGGTCGGTTCGGCGTGGGCGCGAGACGAGGACGACGCGGATCGGGCCTGATCGGGCTCGCCACCGCCTTCACCCCCTGGATGGCCGGGCTCGGGCTGCTGGTCTCGTTCACGGCGAGCGCCGGCACCGAGACGACGCTCGGATCGAGCCGCATGGCCGAGAGCGACGGGCGCATCGCCCCCGCCCTGCCCAGCGGCACCGCCCTGATCGGCGCGAGCCCGCGCCGCGACGGCGCCATGCTCGCCGCGGAGCGGGCCGAGGCTGCCCGCAGCCGCCAGCGCATCGGCGACGCGCCGCTGCGCGCCGACATGAAGGCCGAGGCGCGGGTGTTCCCGCTGGTCCGGCGCGACGGGAAGGGCGACCCGGCGCGAGCCCCCGGCCCGAGCTTCGAGCGGAGGGCGACCGCGTTGCGCGAGGCGGGCGCCTCCCTGCTGCTCGCCAACCTCACCGGCAACGTCACCGGACTGCTGACGCCGGGGACGGCCACCTGGAACCCGGACCTCGAACCCGAGCTCGGCTTCGTGCCCGTCCCCGACCTCGGGCTCGGCACCGGTTCGGCCAGCACCGAATCGACGGGCGGCCCCGCGGCCACCACCGACGGCGAGCCGGAGCGCCACGACGGCTCGACCCCCGCGGTCCCGCGCGCGGTCGCGCTGTCCTCGACCACGCCGGCGCCGGCCGACGCGACCCCCGTCGAGGTCGCGAGCGCGAGCCTCGCGCTGCCGGGCTTCTCGCTGCGCACCGACCGCCCCGAGGCGCCCGCCGCTCCATCGCTGCCCGACGATGCCCGCCACCGCTACGCCGACCTCATCGGGCCCGAGGCGATGGACAAGGAGCAGCGCTGCCTCGCGGAGGCCGTCTACTTCGAGGCCCGCAGCGAGCCGGAAGCGGGCCAGGCCGCCGTGGCGCAGGTGGTGCTGAACCGGGTCAAGAGCGGGCTCTACCCGGCCAACGTCTGCGGCGTCGTCTACCAGAACCGCCAACGCTACATGGGATGCCAGTTCTCCTTCGCCTGCGAGGGCAAGGCGCTGCGCATCGCCGACGCCGGCGCGTGGGCCACCGCCACCCGGATCGCCCAGTCCGTGATCGAGGGCCGGACCTACCTTGCCGAGGTGGGCGAGGCGACCCACTACCACGCCGACTACGTCAAGCCCGGCTGGTCGCGCCGCCTGCGCCGGATGGACGTCATCGGCCGCCACATCTTCTACGAGTTGAAGCGGGGCCAGACCTGAGCGGGCGGCCCCCTTGTCGTCTACCGGCGCGCGACCATGAATGTACTTAAGCACACGGTTGCTACGTAGTCCAGATCGAGGGTTAATTTTACCTTACTTCCCAATACCGCTTGCTTGTACAGCAACCGGACGGCCTCTTGGGCGTCGAGATGTGCGCGACCTTCGCGCCATCCCGCTCGTTCAGCGTATCAGAGGAAGCCGTCATGACCGCGCCGGTCGCTCGAAACTCCGCCCTTCTCGCCGCCCTCGCCGGTGCCGTCCTCCTCGCCGCGCCGGCCCGGGCCGGCGGCTGCTACGGTTCGGAATGCTACCGCCACGTCTCGACCCCGCCGGTCTTCGACACGGTGCACGAGAACGTGCTCGTGCGCCCGCCCCGCACGATCTACCGCACCACGCCTCCGGTGTACGACACCGTGTCGGAGCGGGTTCTGGTGTCGCCGGGCGGGCGCCACTGGTCGACCAGCCGCGGTCCCTACGGCGAGCTGATCGGCTGCTGGGTCACCACGCCGCCGCACTACGCGACGCAGCACCGCCGCGTCCTCGTGCAGCCGGCCCAGTCGATCCCCGAGACGATCCCGCCGGAATACGCCAGCGTCAGCCGCCGCGTCCTCGTCGCCCCCGCCCGCTCCGGCTGGGTGCCGGTGGGCGGCGGATACGGCGGCGATCAAGGCGGGTACGGCGGCGGATATCACGGGGGCGGCTACGGCGGGGGGTACCGAAGCGCGGGCTACGGCGGCGGCCTGCGGATCGGCTCGATCCCGGACGCCCTCGGCGTGACCGGCGCCAGCTCGGCAGACATCGGCGTCGGCCTCGGCTTCTCCTCGGGCAGCCCCTACGACGGATACTGACGTTTCGTCGAGACGACCGCCGAGCCCCGTCCCTCGGCGGCCTTGAACCCGCGTCGCCTCGCCACAGCTCCCCATCCGAACACGGAGGCAGGAATGGTGCGGTTCAAGGCGTGGGTGATCGAGAAGGGCGAGGCTGGCCAGACCCTGTCGTTCACGGATTTCGACGCGGCTGACCTGATGGACGGCGACGTCACCGTGCGGGTCACCCATTCCGGCCTGAACTACAAGGACGGCTTGGCGATGACCGGCCGGTCGCCGGTGGTGCGCCGCTTCCCGATGATCCCCGGCATCGACTTCTCCGGCGTGGTCGAGACCTCCGACCATCCCGATTACACGCCCGGTGACGCCGTAGTGCTGACGGGCTGGGGCGTCGGCGAGACCCACCTCGGCGCCTATGCCGAGCGGGCGCGGGTCAACGGCGACTGGCTGGTGCCGCTGCCCAACGGCCTGTCGCCGGCGCAGGCGATGGCGGTCGGCACCGCCGGCTACACCGCGATGCTCTGCCTGATGGCCATCGAGGCCCACGGCCTCACGCCGGCCGACGGCCCGGCGCTCGTGACCGGCGCTTCGGGCGGCGTCGGCTCGGTCGCCGTCGCCCTGCTGGCGCGGGCCGGCTGGCACGTGATCGCCTCGACAGGGCGAATGGAGGAAGCCGATTACCTGCGCGGGCTCGGCGCTTCGGAGATCATCGACCGCGAGGACCTGGCCAAGCCGGGCAAGCCGCTCGGCAAGGAGCGCTGGGCGGCGGCCATCGATGCCGTCGGCTCGACGACGCTCGCCAACGTCCTGGCGCAGACGAAGTCCGACGGCGCGGTGGCCGCCTGCGGGCTCGCGCAGGGGATGGACCTGCCGACCTCGGTGGCGCCCTTCATCCTGCGCGGCGTCTCGCTGCTCGGCATCAACAGCGTGACGACGCCGCGGCCCAAGCGCCGCGCGGCCTGGGCGCGGCTCGCGAAGGAACTCGACCTTGCCGCGCTCGCCGCGATGACGAACCGCGTCGGACTCGCGGAGGTCGGCCGGCTCGGCGAGGACATCCTGTCGGGCAAGGTCCGAGGCCGGACCGTGGTCGAGATCGGCTGAGTCGGGGCGGGTACGGAACCGCGGCCCAAGCTGCGGCATTCCGCTACCATGAGCATAGCATTCGTTCGCGAGAAGGAGGGCGGGGAGGCCTTCGAAGATCTCCCCGACCGCCCGGTGTCTCCGCACACCAACTTCGTCACACCAGCAGGGCTCGAGCAGATCGAGTCGGAGGTGGCGCGGCTGCAGGCCGAGGCCGCCAAGCTCGACCCCGATGCCAAGGCCGACACGGCGCGCGTGACCCGCGACCTGCGCTACTGGACGACGCGCCTGGGGACGGCGCAGCTCGTCGCGGGCGTGCCCGGCGACACCGTGCATTTCGGCTCGACCGTCACGGTGCTGCGCGAGGACGGCACCCGGCAGACCTTCCACATCGTCGGCGAGGACGAGGCCGACCCGGCCAAGGGCTCGATCGCCTACGTCGCGCCGCTCGCGCGCGCGATCACCGGCAAGGGTGTCGGCGACGTGGTCGAGGTCAACGGACACGACGTCGAGATCGCGGCGATCGGAGCGGGCTGACGTCCCGCGCGTCGATTGGCGTTCGGCCGGGGGCGGGGTCGCTCGACCAGGTCTCCCGGCGGCGTGCTGCGCGTTGCCGGCCATGCGCCGCCTGTCGAGGCAAGAAAAAAGGCTCGGATTTCTCCGAGCCTTGGAAGGAAAAAGGCCATTGGGGGCTGAACTGGCCTTCGTGCATGTGAAACTCGCCCTTGGGCACTCGGTTCCACGATCCCGCAAAGATAATTTCAGCGCGGCGCGGCGGCGCGGCGGAGACGGTCCATGATGGCCTCACCCAGGCCCGTCGCGGGGATCGTTGCGACCGCGATCACCGCGGCGCCGGAGGCATCGAGGGCGCGCAGGGCCGCGAACAGGCGCGCGGCGGCCTCCGCGAGATCGCCGCGCGGACTCAGGTTGACGACGGCCCCGGCGCGATCGAGACCGTGGGGCTGATCCGCGCCGAACAGCAGCACCGCGTCGCCCGGCTCGACGTGCCGCGCATCGAGACGCAGGCGCGCGCGCGGTGCGTAGTGCGAGGCGAGCAGCCCCGGTCCGGCGGGACGCACCGGGTCCGCCGCCTCGTCCCCCGCAAGATCGCATCCCAGGACCGCGACGATCGCCGCGCGGGTGATTCCGCCCGGCCGAAGCAGGCGCGGCGCTCCCCCGAGACAGGCGACGACCGTCGATTCCACGCCGACGGGCGCGTCGCCGCCATCGAGCACCGCCGCGATGCGGCCGGCGAGGTCGGCCAGCACGTGGTCGGCGCTGGTGGGGCTGAGGCGGCCGGACGCGTTGGCGGAAGGGCCGGCGACCGGCCGGCCGACCTGCGCGAGGAGATCGCGGGCCAGCCCGCTCGCCGGAACGCGCAGCGCGACGCTCGACAGGCCGGCGCGGGCCAGCGCGCACACGTCCGTGCGCACCGTCGCCGGCACCACGAGGGTGAGCGGACCGGGCCAGAACGCCGCGGCGAGGCGTTGCGCGTGGTCGTCGAAGGCGCCCCGATCCAGGGCGGCCGCGCGGTCGGGCAGGTGTGCGATCAGCGGGTTGAGGCGCGGGCGCGCCTTGGCCGCGAAGATTTTCGCGACCGCCGCGGGGTCCGTGGCATCCCCGCCGAGGCCGTAGACCGTCTCGGTCGGGAAGGCGACGAGGTCGCCCGCCCGCAGCAGGCGGGCGGCCTCCGCCACGCCCGCCGCGTCGGCGGCGAGGCGCCGGGTCGGGATTGACGGACGATCGTTCATATCGAAACTGTTTTCCGGCGGTGACGGCGGACCGCGTTCGGGCGTATGCCACCCTCTCGGGGTGCGCCGGCCTAGCGTGGCCGCGCATCCCGGGTCAAACCGGACGCCGGGGCGCGGCGGCCGAACCGTGTCCGGCGGGAGGACATCCGATGAGCTACCGCGCGCCCGTCTCCGAGATGGTGTTCACCCTGCGCCACGTCGCGGGGCTCGACGGCGCAGGCGCGGTGACGCCCGCGGATGCCGAGGCGATCCTCACCGAGGCGGGGCGGCTCGCCTCGGACGTGATCGCGCCGCTGAACCGCATCGGCGACCGCCACGGCGCCAGCCTGTCCGACGGTGTCGTCACCACGGCGCCGGGCTTCGCGCAGGCCTACCGCACCTTCGTCGCGGGCGGCTGGAACGGGCTCACCGCCGATCCCGACCACGGCGGCCAGGGATTGCCGCAGGTGATCGACGCCGCCTGCACCGAGATGTGGAACGGCGCCAACCTCGCCTTCGGCCTGTGCCCGCTGCTGACGGCGGGCGGGATCGAGGCGCTGGCCGCGCACGGCTCGGACGACCTCAAGGCGCGCTACCTGGGCAAGCTCGTCTCCGGCGAGTGGACGGCGACGATGAACCTGACCGAGCCGCAGGCGGGCTCGGACCTCGCCGCGCTCCGAACCCGCGCGGAGCCGGCCGGCGACGGCAGCTACCGGATCGTCGGCTCGAAGATCTACATCACCTACGGCGCGCACGACATGGCGGACAACATCGTCCACCTCGTCCTCGCCCGGCTCAACGGTGCGCCGGCCGGCACCCGCGGCATCTCCCTGTTCCTGGTTCCGAAGATCCTGCCGGACGGCTCGGAGAACGATCTGCGCTGCTCGGGGCTGGAGCACAAGCTCGGCATCCACGCCTCGCCGACCTGCTCGATGGCCTTCGGCGACCGGGGCGGCGCCACCGGCTGGCTGATCGGCGCGGAGAACCGCGGGCTCGCCTGCATGTTCACGATGATGAACAATGCCCGGCTCAACGTCGGCCTCCAGGGCGTCGGCGTCGCGGAAGCCGCGACGCAGCGCGCGCTGGCCTACGCGCGGGAGCGCCGGCAGGGCCGGGCGCCGGGCGCCGCGGACGCCGCGAGCGCGATCATCGCACACCCCGACGTGCAGCGCATGGTTCTGACCATGAAGGCCTACACGGCGGCCGCCCGCGGGATCTGCTACCTCACCGCCGCAGCCCTCGACGCCGCCGACGGGCCGGAGGGCCGGGCGGCGCTGGACCGCGCCTCGCTACTGACGCCGGTGGCCAAGGCCTTCTCCACCGACATCGCCAACGAGGTCGCGTCGCTCGGCGTGCAGGTGCACGGCGGCATGGGCTTCGTCGAGGAGACCGGCGCAGCCCAGCTCATGCGCGACGCCCGCATCCTCGGCATCTACGAGGGCACCAACGGCATCCAGGCGATCGATCTGACCACCCGTAAGCTGCCGCTGAACGGCGCCGCAACGGTGTGGGCCCAGATCGCCGCGATGCGCAAGGTCAGCGAGGGCCTGCTCAAGGCGGCCGACCCGGCCTTCAGCCGCGTGGCCGCGCGCCTACGCGCCGGGATCGAGCACCTCGACCGGGCGACGAGCCATCAGCTCGCCGCGCTGCGATCCAACCGTCCCGAGGCGGCGCTCGCGGGCGCAGGCCCGTACCTGCGGCTGTTCGGGCTGGCGCAAGGGGCGGCCTGTCTCGCGGCCGAGGCCCTGGCCTCCGGGCACGCGCTGAGGGCCGGCGAGACCGATCCGGCCCACGCCGCCCGCATCGCCCTAGCGCGGTTCTTCGCCGAGAACCTGCTGCCGGCAGCCGGCGGACTTGAGCAGGTGGTGCTCGACGGCGGCGGGTTCCTCGACGACGCGGGCCTCGCGCTCGCGGGCTGACGCGGGCCCGTCGCAGGGGGAGGGGGGACATGAGCGAGCACGTTGCGGTCATCGACGGCGAGGACGGCGTCCGCCTGATCGCGCTGAACCGCCCGGAGAAGAAGAACGCGCTCACCGGCGCCATGTACGACACCATGCGCAGGGCGTTGGAGACCGCCGACGGGATCGACGCGGTCGGCGCGGTGGTGTTTGCCGGGGTGCCGGGCCTGTTCTGCGCCGGCAACGACATCGCCGACTTCGTGGCGCAGACGGGCGAGGCATTCGCCGAGGCGCCGTCGCTGCGCTTCATCCGGCAGCTCGCGCGGACGCGGACGCCGATGGTGGCCGCGGTCGACGGGATCGCGGTCGGCATCGGCACGACGCTGACGCTCCACTGCGACCTCGTCTACGCGAGCCCGGCGGCGCGCTTCCGCATGCCGTTCGTGGAACTCGGCCTCGTGCCGGAAGCGGCCTCCAGCTACCTGCTGCCGCGCCGGGTCGGGCGGCTGAAGGCGACCGAACTCCTGCTGCTCTCGGAGGCCCTCGGGGCGGACGCGGCCGAGGCGCTCGGCCTCGTCAACGGCGTGCTGCCCGCCGACATGCTCCTGGAGCACGCGCTGGCGCAGGCCGCCCGTCTCGCCGCCCTGCCGCGCGGTGCGCTCGCCGCATCGCGCACGCTCATCCGCGGCGATCAGGCCCTGGTCGAGGCGGCGCTGGACGCCGAAGCCGAGGCCTTCGAGCGGCAATTGCGCACGGAGGAGGCGCAGGCCGCGTTCCGGGCGTTCCTCGCCCGGTCGAAGCCCGGCGCGCAGGCGTGACCGGGCCCGACCTCAGCCGGACGGTCTGCCTCGTGGCCGGCGCCTCGCGCGGCGTCGGACGGGGCATCGCGCGGGCCCTCGGCGAGGCCGGGGCCACGGTGATCGTTACCGCCCGATCGAGCGAGACCGGGCCGCGCACCGAGATGCGCTCCGAATCGATCGAGGACACCAGCCGCGCGGTCGACGCCGCGGGCGGTCGGGGCCACCACTACCTCTGCGACCACACCAGCGAGCGGGCGGTCGATGAACTGGTACACTGGGCGCTGCGCCGGTTCGGCCGCATCGACGTCGCGGTGTCGAGCGTCTGGGGCGGCAACGAGGGCTACGACGGGGAACGCTACCCGGACGGCGCGGCCTGGGGCACGCCGTTCTGGCGCCGCTCGGCCGAAGCCTTCTCGGAGTTTTCCCGGGTCGGTCCCTATCCCGGGCTGCTGCTGGCCCGCGCCGTGGCGCCGGCGATGGTCGCCGCGCGGTCGGGCCTGATCGCGCTGGTCTCCTTCGGCACGGAGGAGGGCTACCTGGGCGACCTGTACTACGACCTCGCCAAGGCGGCGACGAACCGCCTCGCCTTCGCCATGGCCAAGGAGCTGCGCCCGCACGGCGTCACCGCGCTGGCGCTCTCGCCGGGCTTCGTGCGCACCGAGCGGGTGTGCGACCTGGGCCAAGCGGGACTCGCCACCGAGAGCCCGCTCTACGCCGGCCGGGCGTTGGCGGCGCTCGCCGCCGATCCGGCGCTGATCGCGCGGGCGGGGCAGGTGATCCACGCAGGCGACATCGCCGAGGAGTACGGGTTCACGGATGCGGACGGGACGCGGCCGGCCCGGTTCCGGATCGGGCCGTGAGGAGGATGGAATGAGCGGCACGCTGGCGAAGAAAACCCTGTTCATCACCGGCGCCTCGCGCGGGATCGGTCTGGCCATCGGCCTCAGGGCAGCGCGCGACGGGGCCAACGTCGTGATCGCCGCCAAGACGGAGGCGCCGCACCCGAAGCTGGAAGGCACGATCCACACCGCCGCCGCCGCGATCGAGGCGGCCGGCGGCCGGGCGCTCCCGCTCGTGGTCGACGTGCGCGACGAAGCCTCGGTCGCGGACGCCTTCGCGCGCGCCGTCCGGGAATTCGGAGGCGTCGACATCGTGGTCAACAACGCCAGCGCGATCGCGCTGACGCCGACGCCGCAGACCGAGATGAAGCGCTTCGACCTGATGCATCAGGTCAACACGCGCGGCACCTACATGGTCTCGAAATACGCGATCCCCCATCTCGAGCGGGCTTCGAACCCGCACATCCTGATGCTGTCGCCGCCGCTGGACATGGCGGAGAAGTGGTTCTCGCCGCACTTGGCCTACACCATGGCCAAGTTCGGCATGTCGCTCTGCGTGCTCGGGCTCGCGGGCGAGCTGCGGGGCAGGGGGATCGCGGTCAACGCGCTCTGGCCGCGCACCACCATCGCCACGGCCGCAATCAACAACCTGCTCGGCGGCGAGGCGCTGATGCGCGCGAGCCGGAAGCCCGAGATCATCGCGGATGCCGCGCACGCCCTGTTCCTGAAGCCGGCCCGAGAGGTGACCGGGCAGTTCCTGATCGACGACACGTTCCTGTCGCAGAACGGCGTCACCGATTTCACGAAGTACCGGGTCACGCCCGGCGTGCCCCTTGCGCCGGACTTCTTCGTGCCGGATGCAAGCCGGCCGCCGCCCCACGCGCTCGACTGAGCGCTCACGTCCGAGTGCTTCGTGATCTTCATCCACCAGCCGGTCACCGGCACCGGCCAGATCCTGCTGGAACGCCGCGCCCTCGAACTCCAGGACGCCATCCCCGACGACACGGTGTGGCTCGACCTGATCCGGCCGAGCCGGGAGGAGGACCTGAAGGTCGAGGCCTTCATGGGCGTCCAGGTGCCGACGCGGGAGGAGATGAAGGACATCGAGCCGTCCGAACTGCTCTACGTCGAGGACGGCGCCCGCTACATGACCGGCCGCGTGCTCTCGAAGGTGAGCGGGTCCGACGACCCGGGGCTCGCCGGCATCACCTTCATCCTGCAAGGGCGCAAGCTCGTCACCGTGCGCTACGAGGAGCCGCAGGCGTTCCGGATGTACGCGCAGCGCGCCGGCCGGACGACGGGCAACGGACCGGCGGCCGCGCTCTCGGGCGAAACCATCCTCGCCGGGCTGATCGAGGCGGTGATCGACCGCGCAGCCGACGTGCTTCAGCTCCAGGGCGAGCGCATCGACCGGCTCTCGGGCAAGATCTTCGAGGTGCAGGACGACCCCTCCGCCCGCAACACCGCACTTCAGGACACGCTGCGGGCGCTCGGCCGCCACGGCGACCTGATCTCGAAGCAGCGCGAGAGTCTCGTCTCGATGGAGCGCATCCTGCTGTCGCTCTCGGCGACCTACCGCACCACCAAGGCGCCGCGGGAGCTGCGCGAGGACGTGCGCTCGACGCTGCGCGACCTGCAATCGCTCGAGGAGCACGCCACGTTCCTGTCCTCGAAGATCCAGTTCCTGCTCGACGCGACGCTCGGGCTGGTCAACCTCGAACAGAACAACATCATCAAGCTGTTCTCGGTCATGGCGGTGGTGTTCATGCCGCCGACGCTGATCGCCTCGATCTACGGCATGAACTTCAAGGCGATGCCGGAGCTCGAGTGGAGCTTCGGCTACCCGATGGCGGTGGTGATGATGGTGTTCGCCGCCGTGCTGCCCTACGTGTTCTTCCGGTGGAAACGGTGGCTGTAGCGCTCACGCCGCCACGGGGATCGCGGCCTTGGCAACGGCAGGCTCTACCTCCGCCGAGCCGATGGCTGCCGGCATCATCGTCGGCTCGACGTAGTCGCCGTTCTCGATCGCCGCGATCTGCCGGCCCAACGTCTCGATGACGAAGCGCGAGAACGGATAGAGGTGGGTGAACATCACCACGTTGACCATCGCGAACTCGAACGACCGGGGATTGCGCACGGCGAGCGTGAGGACCATGCGCCAGAACGGCCCGGCGAGTTCCCGATGCCCGACGCTCATGCGCCAGCACAGGCGCACGAAGGTGCGCAGGTCGTGCGCGATGCGCTTCCACTGCACCGCCTCCTCGCGCAGGCGCGGCCGCTTCAGGGCTAGCCCGACGCCAGTGGCGCGCTTGAAGAACGCCCGAGGTTCGTAGACCGTCTCCAGGATGCGCCGGTAATCGGCCAGCACCTGCTGCCGCGGGCGCTTGGTCGTGAAGTTGAGGCCCGCGGTGCACTGGTCGCCTGGCAGCTCGCGGTCCCAGTCCGCGTTCGAGTGCAGGCGGCCCTCGCGGGCGAGCCGGCGGTGGAGCTGCGTGCTCGGCAGCGCGGTCAGCAGGCCGATCATCGCCGCCGGGACCGCCGTGTCGCGCACGCAGGCGATCATCGCGTCGGCCATCGCATCGGTCTCGGTGTCGAAGCCGACGATGAAGCCGGCGGTGACGAACATGCCGTGCTCGTAGAGCTTGTGCACGCTGTCGGCGATCGAGCGGCGGGTGTTCTGCTTCTTCGAGGTGTGGACCAGCGTCGCCTCGTCCGGCGTCTCGATGCCGATGAACACGACGAAGAAATTGGCGTCCCGCATCAGCGCGAGCAGGGCGTCGTCGTCGGCAAGGTTGAGCGAGGCTTCGGTGGAGAAGCGGAACGGGTAGCCGCGCTCCTTCTGCCAGCGGATCAGGTGCGGCAGGAACAGCTTCACGGCCTTCTTGTTGCCGATCAGGTTGTCGTCGACGAAATCGACGTGGCCGCGGTAGCCGAGCGCGTGCAGCCGGTCGAGTTCGGCGAGCATCTGCGTCACGGTCTTGGTGCGCGGGCTCCGGCCGTAGAGCTCGATGATGTCGCAGAACTCGCAGGTGAACGGGCAGCCGCGGGAGAACTGCACGCCGATGTAGATGTAGTCGCGGAAGTCGAGCAGATCGAAGCGCGGGATCGGGCTCTTGGTGACGTCGGCCTTGAACTTCTCCGCGATGAATTCGCCGGCGCGCTCGCCGCGCTCCCAGGCGGCGACGAATTCGTGGATGATGCCCTCGGCCTCGCCGAGCACGCGGAAGTCGGCCGCCGCGTACATCTCCGGCGTCGAGGTCGGGGAGGGGCCGCCGACGCAGACCGGCACGCCGAGGCGTTTGCACAGGGCGATCACCGCCGTCGTGCTCGGCCACTGGGGCAGCATGCCGCCGGTCAGCACGAGGTCGGCGCCGCGCACGTCGTCCTCGGTCAGGTCCGACGTGTTGCAGTCGACGAGCCGGAGCTGCCAGGCGGGCGGCAGCATCGCGGCAAGGGTGATCAGGCCGAGCGGCGGCGCGGAGTACTTCGCGCCGTGCAACTCGGCAGGTTCCTTGAAGCACCAGAACGAGTTGGCATCGAAACGCGGGAACACCATCAGCACGCGCGGCGCGGTCCGAACCTGATCCGTCACGGCTGTCTCCTTCGATCGATCCGATCCCCGCATGGCCGGCCCGACGCGGCGACCCTAGCCGTTCCGCGCCGATTGCCAATGCGGTCGCCCGCAGCGAGCGGACGCCCGCGACCCTTCCCCGGCGATTGCGCCGTTTTGGAGACAGGTCGCCCGAGCCGGCGGACCGCGCTCGTCAGGCGACGGCCGCGAGGTGATCCACCTCCGCCTTGCCAACCCTCTGCGCGCGCACGGGATCGTTGTCGGCCGCCATGCGCGGCGGCTCGACCCAGCGGCCGGCATCGAGGTCGGCGATGCGGCCCTCGATCTCGCGGATGACGTAGCGCGAGAACGGGTAGACGTGCAGGTAGAGCACCATGTTCGTCACCACCGCCTCGAGCGCGGCCGGGTTGCGGCGGGCGGTCTCCAGGAACACCCCCCAGAAGTGCCGGGCCATCTCCGGCCGCCGGACGGTCATGCGCCAGATGATGCGGGCCAGCGACCACAGGTCGTGGGCCACCGCGCCCCAGCGGATCGTCCGCGCCGCGAAGGTCGGGCGCTTGAGCCGGCGGGACACCTCGCGCACGCGCTCGAAGAAGTTCTTCGGATCGTAGACCTCGGCGAGCACGTCGCGGTAATCGGCGAGCACGTCGCGCTGCGGGCGCAGCGTCACGAAGTTCAGGCCCTGGGTGCACTGGTCGCCCTGGGTCGCGGTGGTCTGCGCGAAGGTCTCGTAGAGCCGCCCTTCGGCGCGCAGCCTTCGTTGGAGCTGGGTGTTGGGCAGCGCGTAGAGCAGGCCGACCATCGCGATCGGCACGCCGGTGTCGCCGATGCAGCGCGACATCGCGCCCGCGATGCTGTCCTTCTCGGTGTCGAAGCCGACGATGAAGCCGGCGGTGACGAACATGCCGTGCTCGTAGAGCTTGTGCACGCTGTCGGCGATCGAGCGCTTGGTGTTCTGCTTCTTCTGCGTCTGGATCAGCGTCGCCTCGTCCGGCGTCTCGATGCCGGTGAACAGGGCGAAGAAGTTGGCGTCCCGCATCATGCCGAGCAGGGCGTCGTCGTCGGCGAGGTTCAGAGAGGCCTCGGTCGAGAACTTGAACGGGTAGCCGTGCTCCTCCTGCCACCTGATCAGGTGCGGCAGGAACAGCTTGATCGCCTTCTTGTTGCCGATCAGGTTGTCGTCGACGAAATCGATATGGCCGCGGTAGCCCAGTTCGAGCAGGCGGTCGAGTTCGGCCAGCATCTGCGGCGTCGTCTTGGTGCGGGGCGAGCGGCCGTAGAGTTCGATGATGTCGCAGAACTCGCAGGTGAACGGGCAGCCGCGGGAGAACTGCACGC